>DASTZT010000593.1:0-12077 GCA_035764225.1 Ktedonobacteraceae bacterium | reverse complement strand
CGCTATTAAATGCGGCGCTCTTTTTTATTATGCTCTCTATTACCTGATCTATAGTTGAAAATCAGATGAGAGCAAAAAATCTTGAAGTTCTCAAGATAAATTTTCTCTTAGAAATATACGGTAGTGCTTTATTTATTGATTTTAGCGAAAAGTGTATGGTATGATTCATTAAGTGTTTGCAGAGAAGGAGAGAAAAGTGGTGAGGCGGTAGCTGCAAACACCAATGTTCATCATAGCTACTGAGAAAATAGGGAGGAAATAGACATGGCAGAAAATTATGTAGCTCAACATGCGTCGATCATGGTAAATGCGCCCGTTCACCAGGTATATTCCCTGTTCACGCACTTTAACGACTTTCCCAAGTTTATGACCTTCGTGAAAGAAGTGACCTATTATGATGACCGTACCAGTCACTGGGTGGCAGAAGTGGTCGGTCACCATCAATGGGACGCGGTCAACGAGCAGTGGATTCCAGATCGCCAGGTTGGTTGGCACTCCATCAAGGGACTGGAGAACTTCGGCAAAGTCACTTTTGAGCCGATGGGGTCCAGTCAGACAAAGGTTGATGTTTACGTCAACTATAATCCGCCTGCTGGCGTGCTTGGCAACATCGGCGATAAGATGGGCGCAGGCAGCCGTTTCGAACAGACCTTGCAGCATGACTTACAGAATTTCGCGCATATGGTCGATGAGGCTCCTGCCGGGGCGCTTGATCCCAACTCATCGAACTACCTGTTCCATGCTGATAGCGCAGCCGCCAAAGGCACGACCACCCAGCGCCAAAACGAGACGATGGCTCACGAGCCAAATATAGGCCAGAAGGAAACGGCCAGCCGCCCGATGATGGATCGCGATATCACTGGCACAACCAATGAACGTCTCGCAAAGAACACTACCGATAGGCCACGCTGGCGCGATACGGATACCGGCACTATTCCTGTCGAGAGCGAAGAGACAACGCAGCCAGATAGAACATACTCAGATAGAGGCGTCCCGCGCCCATCACGAGATACATCCGACTACTAAGTAGCGTCTAACATTCACAAGATGCAGATAGACTGGTAAGCATATAGCTTATCAGTCTATCTGCATCTTTAGCCGCCACCGCTTCACATCTTCAGCCGGAATTTTCTCGCTTTCGCGATGCCAGCAGCTCCCGTCTATACGTACAGCGCCTAACATTCCATTTACCGTTAGCCATTACAGTGTCACAATAGATGGGCAATAATTCTACATATACATTATTTTCTAAGCGAAAAAACTCATGCTTTCCATTTTGAAGTGAGAAACAGCCTTGACATTCTTAACCCATTATGATATAGTATTAATGTTCCTGATACAGGGAACATTACCAGGGAAGCGAAGAGACCCTGGCACTTGGCGGAAGGCCTTGCATTAGGTAATCCTGAAAGGGGGCCTTATGAAGCTCATGAAGAAACCAATTCGTTTAATCGGGATGGTATTTCAAATTGACTAGGAGCGCCCGTGGAAGCGGGCATACCGAGCCTCTGAACATCTAGCCACATCCCTTTATCTTAAAACCGCGACTTGTGGTAAAAGTGATGCGGAGTCAGATGGCAGGCTATGCCGGAGGGTTGGTGGAGGTGAACAGGGGAGCTGATTACGTTTCAGCACATCTTAGCCTAGGTGGATATTAGGACTCGGTTGACGTAAAACACGGGAGTTGTGAATAAAAAGAGACATACGAGGACTGGATAGCCGTGATTATCCGGTCCTCGTTGCATTTCCTCATCACCTCTTCACTAAACGACCAGACACTTCGTCTCTGCGATCAATGAATCGTAGACCGTGTGCATCTGACGCGCCACGTTCTTCCAACTAAATTGCTGCACGGAATCGCGGGCGGCTGCGCTCATACTGGCCCGCAACGCCGGATTTTGGAGGAGCATATCAAGACGCTCCGCAAAAAAACCTGGGCAACGCGGCACCAGAAAGCCAGTTTTGCCATGCTGCACAATTGTGGTCAGACCCCCGGCTCGCGTGGCGACGACGGGAGTACCGCAGGCCAGCGCCTCAACCGCAGCCAGACCAAAGCTCTCATGGTAAGAAGGCATCACCATAACATCGGCGGCGCTATAGATGAGCGGCAACTCTTCTTGTGGTCTGGCTCCTAAAAACTTAACGCGCGCGCTGATCTTCAAATCTTTCGCTAAGGCCTGGAGTTGTTGCAGTTCTGGATCGCCCGTCAACTTGCCCCCGACAATCACTATCTGGGCATCTTGCTCCATCATTGCCGCCGCGCGTAAGAGCACATCCGGCCCCTTAAATGGGTCCAATCGACCCGCAAATAGCAGGACAGGCCGATGTTGTTTCAACCCAAGATATTCACGGGCATGCCATCGATCATGGGGCACAAATAGTTTGAGATCCACCCCGCAGGGGATCACTTTTACCTGACTGGCCGTAGCGCCACAGGCACGAATCATCTGGATGCGCTCATCGGCAGTAGCAGCGATAATACAATCGGTGCGCTGAATTAAGCGCTGTTCCATCTCTAGCCGCAACAATGGCTCCTGCTCACCCTTATTTGCCTCCTGCTTCAACCGTCCTAACGTATGGAACATGGTCACATGAGGGATATCCCAGGCGCAGGCAAGCTGCATAGCGGCTATCCCCGACAGCCAGTAATGGCTATGCACAATATCATAACATCTTGCTTCGCCGCGTCGAAATTCTTCGATATTGCGCACAAAGGCAGGGATATAGTGATGAAGGCTATTTTTGTGCATAGGGGATCTGGGTCCAGCCTTTATATGAATTACCCGTACGCGCCGATTCAGCGGCACAATTTGGGGAGTGCGTTCATCAGTCCAGCGGGTAAAGATATCAACGTTAGTGGTGTTTTGGGCCAGTTCTTGAGCTAGCTGGCGCATGTAGACATTCATACCACCAGCATCCTTTGTACGTCCCGGCATATCCAGCGGCGACGTGTGGACACTGAGCATAGCGACAGAATACGTCATGTCGAAACTACTCCTCCTCTTCAGTTGTTCAGCGACATTCTTTACAGATGCGAGGCCAGCGCCCTTCGCTAGCAAACTGCTTACGTTCAGTCATCTCGCTTCCTCCTTTCGTGATTTCCTTAGATAAACAACAACAGGCTGGGACATTTCTATTTCCTCATGGCTTTTTTGAACGCTTGCGCAACTTAGTAATAGCGTCTTGCATTTCCTGCAAATCCGCTCCTGAGCCTTGCGCGAGGTCGTCTAAACAATCGCAGCGCAATTTGAGCGCCGCGTTAAATTCCTGGCAGGTCATTCCCGTCCAGTTTGCCAGCTCGGTCAGAATGGGCGGGTCCGCATGTTCAAACGTATCATCGAAGTTGTTCCAGAGCGAGAGGGGCACAGTCGTCACCTCGTCAGGTCGCCCAGGCGTTGGCCCAGGCTGGATAAAATGGGTTGTCAACCAGCGCCGTCGAGGTGGATAGATCCGCCCCACCAGACCGATATTGACAACCACTCCCAGACGGCGCAGATCCTCTACTCGCAGGCGTAAATCATACTGATACATACGAATGACATCATCAATAGCATCAGCATGAACGCTGGTTGCGATATGATAGCCCTGAGCAGGCAACATCAGGTAACGACGAGCGATGCGTCCCCACATGTAGATCGGTAAGTGATCGCTGACCTCATTACACAGCGCATACGTCGTCGCTGGATCAATGTCTGGCAGGCGGGTAAACTCGAAGGTTTCATACATGCCGGACATATACGCCAGCGCCGTCCCCTCTGGCAAAAACTGGAGCAAGGCGTTGAGGGTCGTCGTCTTCCCTACGCCTGGCTGAGGATCGGTCGGGCCAGCAACAGTCAAAGAGGCACCTTGCTCTAGCAAGAGCCAGACCAGAGCAGCAGTTTCCGCATCAACGCTGCCCAATGCGATGATTTGCGCTATTGAAAGCGGACGGCGCGATTCATAGTGCCAATAGTAGCGCTCGTAGGGATCACGCGGATCAAACATGCTCTGCTCCCCTTCCAGGTGCGATCAAAGATACTCCCGATACATTTACGTTTTCTGCTCACCGACTTCTTGTGCGGTATCAGCAGTTTTTGGCGCTTCGAGTTGCGGTGGCTTTAACCATCCAGGATGCGGACTCCACCCAATTGAAACGACGCGCGGGCGCTGCTCTTTCTCCAGCTCAACCAGGCTCACAGAGGCATTATCAATCATCAACGTACCCGCGCGCCCGGCCTCTAAACCAGTGTAATGAGCAAGCAAGAGCTTGATGACATCGGCATGAGCCACAAAAACTGGATAAGAGCCAATATCATCTTTCGTCAGCCACTGCTCAATAGCCGCCACGACCCGCTGCTGTACCTGGGGAAAGGTCTCAATTCCTTCTGGAGCAACGGTCGGGTTCCTGACATATTCTTTCCACGCAGGATCATTCTTAGAGAGTTCATCAATCACCTGCCCCGTCCAACGTCCCACATCCGTATCCATCAAACCCGGTTCTTGCTGGATGGATAGATTGCGCCCGTTCGCGATGATTTCAGCCGTTTGCATAGCCCGCTCCAACGGACTACTAATGATTGCGCTGAGAGGCAATGCGGAGAGGGCTTCCGCTAGACGAGCCACTTGTTGACGCCCGGTATCAGACAATGTCACACCAGGAATTTGCCCTGGAAGACGGTGTTCAACATTCCATGTCGTTTGCCCATGTCGAATGACGAGCAATGTTCTTTTCATACGAGTTTGTGTGCTTTCCACCATACCAGATTGCTGAAGCCATAGTTGCAGCCGCCAGCGCAGAAAACGTCCACCTACCGTAAGGTAAATCCATAAAACGCGCAGCAGACCATCTATCTCGCCGCTCAGCCTTCTCAAAAAGCCTTTACTTTGCATCTACCAGACTTTATTCTCCGCCATCAATGCGGTACACGCCTGCGCTAGCTTGCAACCACTGTTCGAAAGTTGAGCCAGTTGTATTGTATTGTATCAGGGAGCAATACGAGGCTGCAACTTGTGTAGAAGCAGTACCTTGCGCCTGCCCTCCAACGCTTAAAGGGTCATCAAGACCCGTGCTCTCGTTTTGGTCTTGACCGCTCAAGAATAGCAGTCGCATCGGTACCTCTTGGCAGCGTTCCAAAGGCTCTGCCCCACTCACCAGCCAGACGTGTGGCACAGAAAGCGTCTGTAACGGCTGGATAGCCATGTTGTACCAGCAGCGCCCCCTGGAACACAAGGGCCATCTGCTCCACGAGATGTCTCGCTCGCCATTGCAGCCCCTCTCCGTCGGTCAGTTGACGCTGAAGACGTATAACTGCTGCATCAAGGCGCGGCTCTGCTTTGCACGCTGGGGCGAGTTCCGCAAAGAAATGTTCGAGTGTTTGCGGCTCCCTGGCGAGTGCTCGCAACACGTCCAGCACATTCACATTTCCCGATCCTTCCCAGAGCGAATTGAGCGGAGCCTCTCGGTAGAGCCTGGGTAGCATGCTCTCCTCGACATACCCGTTGCCTCCCAGACACTCCAGGGCCTCGGCAACATGAACAGGGCCACGCTTCGTCACCCAGTATTTGCCAATGGCCGTCCCAAGTCGTTTGATCAGCTGCTCATGTTCGCTCGTCTCTGCCTGATCACAGGCCCGTGCCAGCCGCATCGCCAGGATCGTCGCGGCTTCCGACTCGATAGCAAGGTCGGCCAGGACGTTCTGCATCAGGGCCTGATCCAGGAGACGATGACCAAATGCCTGGCGGTAGGCCGCGTGATGGGTCGCTTGCGCAACGGCCTGGCGCATGAGCGCGGCGGTACCGAGAACACAATCCAGGCGGGTAAAATTGACCATCTCCACGATGGTCCGCACGCCCTTTCCTTCTTCTCCCACCAGCAGCGCCCAGGCGTGGTCGAATTCAACCTCACTGGAAGCATTGGAGCGATTCCCCAGCTTCTGCTTGAGGCGCTGAATCAAAAAGCGATTTTTCGTGCCATCGGGCAGAACACGCGGGAGCAAAAAGCAGGAAAGTCCGCCTGGAGCCTGAGCCAGTACCAGGAAGAGATCGCACATCGGAGCCGAGCAAAACCACTTGTGTCCTGTCAGTACATAAGCTCCATCTCCCTCCGGGTGAGCCTGTGTGGTATTGCTCCGCACATCTGATCCCCCTTGCTTCTCTGTCATGCCCATACCACAGAGCATCCCTTTCTTCTCTGAAGCGGGGCGCAACCCAGGATCATACTCAAGCGAGAGCAATTGAGGCAGCCAGCTTTGGGCCAGACCGGACTGTTTGCGAAGAACCGGAATGGCGGCATGCGTCATCGAGATCGGGCAACCATGCCCAGCCTCAACCTGGGCAAAAAGGTAGAAAGCAGCGGCTCGCGCCACATGGCTTCCCGGCGCATCATCGCGCCAGGAGGAGGCATGCATGCCCCAGGCCACCGCATGCTTCATCAGCTGATGGTAGGCGGGATGAAACTTCACTTCATCGATGCGATGACCATACCGGTCGTGCGTCTGCAAAACCGGTTCGTACGTATTCGCGTCGAACCCCCATTGGATAACCTCTTCACGGCCAGCAAAGGTCCCAATAGTGCTTAAGCGATCCTGCGCCCAGCCAGCTCCCTCGCGCTGAACACTTTCAACCAGAGCGGCATCTTGCGTAAAAAGATTGTAACCAACCAACGGCGGTGGCTGATTAAACACCCTATGCGTGCTCGATTGGACAGCAGGAGCCTGGTTCACCATATCCATACGAGATTTCCTTTCAACCGTTATACGCCCTGTTCCTCTTGTGCAGAGCTTTTTTGACTATATGAAGACGACCTCCAGATCCATTGAAGCGTTTTTTTAAAGGTTCCTCAGTATATCTCGGAAGATCGTCTCTTGTCTGCTTTTTGGCCCTCAACTCCCTTCCTTCTGGCCCTGGAATCATCGGTTCAAAACGTTTGCTCCACGCTCCATCAGGCGCAGGATACGGCGCAGTTCAGGGATTGTGTGAATTTGGTGGCAAGTGTGGGTGATTCAGGCGATTACGGTGGGAATAGAGGTGCAGGCGCTAACAGAAAAAGCAAATATTCAGATCCAAAAAGCGATCTTGAACAAAGAGGCAGCGCTCTTTCGGAGTACCACCTCTCTGCCCTCGATGTAGACCAGAAGGGGTTTGCTTTCTGGTTTCAGCTACTTCTAGGTAAGCTCAAGTAATGGGAACGAGCGATGGCGGCGCGGTGGGATCAGGAAGTTCTGGCGACGCGTGGCCGTGATGAAACGTTCCAGCCCATCATCTTCGGCAGCGCAGCCAGTGACGCCTGCAGGGACGCTGGTGCCTGTACCGCCTTCGCTGACTGCTACCAGATCGAGCGAGGCCGCATTGACGCGCATCACGCGGAAGAACTCCGCTGAGGGCACAAAAGCCATAAACTCTAGCGTTGGCTGGATCGAGCCATCAGGCACGTCCAACGAGCTGAGGCCAGGACCGTCATTGCGGATGTGCAATGGGGTACCATCTGACGCGCGCGAGGAGCGCTGCAACGCTTGCTCGTGGCCCACACGATACTGCTTGGTGCCTTGAGCCAACAGATCAGGGTCGTAGTTGTCCGTGTAATCATGAGCGCCAAAGGCAGGATCAGGAATATAGGCTGATTTCTGCTGCGTGGCAAGGTTGCCCGTGGGCGCACCCATGCCACCACCATTGGTGAAGCCATCGTTAGGGTCCATCGGGAACGGCAACCCAGCCGTGCCATCCGACTTCTTAGAACGGAACATATATTGCACGCGCTCACTATAATCTTCTGCCCCAGTGAACTTATTGGGGTCTTTGTTGTAGAACTGCGGCAGATCATCGATGTTATGAGACAGATGCATGATCGAGCCATTGTCGAAGTAATCACCCGCAACGGCAGTCGTCAGGTGAGCATGGCTGGTGCCTGCAAAGGTCACGACCGAGGCGCTGGGAGCGCTGCCCGCCAATTGCTGATCCACAAAGCCCATCCACATCGAGGAGGCCGGGTTGATCGCGGTGGCATACGAGAAGCCTGCCAGATTTGCCAGTTGGCGCGGTAGCCCAGGCTGCACAAAGTTCAAACGAGCATCCCCAAAGCTGAAAAGTCCATTGAAGTTTGGCGAGGCAATGACTTTGTTCGCCAGGATGTTGCTCCCATTGAGCCAGGCCGCGACCTCGGTGATATTGATCAGCGAATCGCTGCGGAGCGTGAAGAGCACATCATTGCTCTCAATCTTGACAGGCACGTTAAAGGTGGCTTTGGTCACCTTAGGATTGCTCGGCGAGACATCGGTCGGACTGGGTACGGCCTCTTCCAATACAAACCGGCTCGTGTTTGACTTCAAGCGTGGCATCTTGCTTGCCACTAGACTGCTGGGCAAGCGATGGAAGTAGGGCAAGCCATAGGCAACGAAGGTAAAGATGCCGCTGGGGCTGAAGGAATAGTTGGCTTCGATAGTCGCCAGCGCATTCGACAGTGTTTGCTGATCGCTTTTCGTGGGGGTGCGCGTGAGCCTGGCTGGCGCTAAGAAGGTATAGGTAACGCCGAACTGAACTGGAACGCCTGCAATGGTCTGAGCAGGATGAACGAATGCGCCAATGTCAAACTGGATATCTGAGAACGCAATATGCGGCATAGCATGAGCGATACGTTCGGGCATCCAGGCGACAGAACTAACAGTGGCAATCGCGGCAGCACTGGCTCCGGCAGCTTTCAGGAGGGTACGACGATTCAAAGCGGGAGCCGGAACTTTGACCATTTCTTCGGGAGCGACGATCTTCCCGGATCGGGGGGTGCGATTGGGTTGACAGCGAAAACTCATAGGAAAATCCTTTTCTTTACGGGTCTATCCGTAACAACTTGAAATGCAAGGACCACTGCGGAATCCGTTCCGCAGCCATTTTCCTGTCTATAGGAGAGAGCAGTTCTGACGAGGGGACAGAGCCTGTACTCCCAAAAAACATCCCCTCATGGAAAATACCTCCTTTCATGCAAAACCCTAGTAAGGAAGCCTGCGTCTATCAGCCAGGCGAGAACGAGGGTACGAAGAAAGGACCGGATGAATGACGGGATCTCCGGCCTGGTATTGCTTACTTTTGTAATTCTGCCATTGGCACCAATGACAGCGCAGGGTTTTGAAGAAGAAACAACGCTCATGCTGTCAGGTAAACAAAGAATGTACCTGAGAGAACACCCATAGACATAGTTCGACTGCCGATGGAGAAACGTCACCAGGCAGGGAGAATCCCCCGATCAACCCTACCTGAAAACGATTGGTCAAATCGATTTGTATCTTGGGCAAACAATCTCCTTACAAGCAAGATACGAAGTATTCCCTTCTTCAAGAAGTATAACCTGAAGGATATAAAAAGTCAATAAAAAAATTATTAATATTTTTTTAAAAATGTAGCTTGTAAAGTGTAAAAAGTACTAAGGAGTTTAATATATATGTAAAAGGACAAAAAACGCTTCAGGTAGAAGAGGGATAATACTGGCAGTTTGCTTTCTTCGGGCAATTGCTAAAAAAATCCCTCGCCACATTTACATCTCGCTCTTGACGATAGTCACTAACGATATGCATGCGTTGCGCATCCCGTGCTCATCGGCCCCGGACCACTGGTGGCTTCAGCCGACTGATCCATCTGTTGTGAGGTAACGGCTCCTAATATCTGTCAGTGTCTTTTGCGCCCGCTTATACTCCTCATCTGACCGCTAACGATGTAGCCATACTGCCGTCCCCCTAATCTGGTCGCCGCGTTATCATAGCGTACGAGCCGCCTGTAATTCCCTCCGGTAGAGTAGTTGGACCAACGGAGGCTTTGGGAAGAGTGCTCTGAATCTGCGGTATCGGATCAGCCGTACAAACATTGGCAGGTTGATTTTGCGTTACAGAACAGATGGCCGCTGTGAGAAAGTTTGCCGTGCCCAGAATGCCCTTAGAAACATCCGTCGTGGGATCTTTCAAGCGTGTCGCAATATCAGGATAGGAAAGGCCAACCAGGGTATCAGGCAGATAATACGAGCCCGCCGACACTTGCTGGTTCGCAATACTGATAAAAGGAATCGCGCCAGCATTGCCCTGAATATAGGGAGGGGCATCGAACTTTTGCACCAACTGCTCCTGCTCAGGAGTGAGCTTGTCGAGTGGCTGATTATGATTATCGCTGGTCTCACGAGCAATAAAATCAATATATTGGCTCTGATACGTCATGTTATGAAAAGAGTAGGTCGGAACACTCCCTTCCGACGCTATCAGGGGATCAAGCGGGCCGAAGGTACCAAAGCGACTGAGTGCCACAATCATGCCCCAACGTTGGGCCGCACAAAACGGACAAAACTCGCCCCCCACATAGAGAACGACAGGCTTGCCATCTGCTCCTTTCAGCACTGGCTGACCTTTGAGCGCGCTCATCGCGTTCTCAGCATTGCCAGCACCAACGGTTGCCAATAATTTCGGGTCAACGCTGGTGAGCGTTTTTAGCGTCTGGTCTGCTCCTGCGGTACTTTTCGACTGGTTGGAGATGAAAAAAAAGAAGCCAATAACAGCCGCGGCCAGCACCACCACAATGCCTACCAGCAGCCACGGATTGTTGTTCGACCTTCGTTGTTTACTGCGTCTCTGGTTAGAAGATTGGGTATGTTGATCGTTGCGCAGCCGTTGCTGGCGCTGGTGGCGTACCTGTTCGCGCCGTTGTGCCGCCGATGTGCTTCGTTGACTCGATTTTGACATGGCAACCCCTTTATCTATCTTAATATCTATTGCTAGCAACTATGATTACACTACTGATCTTCTTCCCAACATTGTAGCACACCGGGCTTCATCCGTAGCCGTGGCGCTTTGCGACCTGGATGTTTCAATCTTCCCCCGGAACGTATTTAAAAGCTATGCCCTTTTTTAAAAATTTTGCTTGACAATTTATGAGCAATAGAGTACAATCCTAGCATCAGTTAGTAATGACAGTGATGAGCCTCGTTCGTCTAGTGGCCTAGGACGCCGCCCTTTCAAGGCGGAGATCACGGGTTCGACTCCCGTACGAGGTATATTTTTCCAGAGAAGCCTGGTGAACGACCTTATTTAGGTTCGCCAGGCTTCTCTGCATAATTGCTGGCAAGTGCGATAATAGGTTGTATTTTATTGCATCACCGCTCCAAAAGCACAACATACCACGTCTTTGAGGAGGCACGACCAATGATTAGCGTTGAAGAAGCTCTTGAACGCATTCTCGCGGAAATCAAGCCGCTGAACATAGCTCCAGTTCCCCTCTCCGAATCGCTCGGACTGGTATTGGCGCAGGATGTCACGGCACAGGAAGATATTCCTCCATTCGCCAATTCCGCAATGGACGGTTTCGCGCTGCTGAGCCAGGATAGCAAGCCGCGCAATAATGCTCCCCCTCGCCTCCGCATCACTGGTAGCGTAGCAGCTGGCTATGTGGCGGAGCAAGCTGTCGAGGAGGGCACAACCATGCGGATCATGACTGGCGCGCCCATCCCACCAGGCGCGGATACCGTCATTCAGGTAGAGCTAACGCGACCCGCCGGGCCAAACGACGAGTGGGTGGAAATTCTGCAAGAGGTGGCCCCTGGTAATAATATTCGTCCTGCCGGAGAAGATATGCGTCGTGGGCAAACGACCTTGCTGCACGGCACAGAGATCCGATCATGGGAAATCGGCATCCTGGCAACGCTGGGATGGGCTACCGTCCCTGTAGTACGCCGCCCGCGCGTTGCCATTCTCGGCACGGGAGACGAAGTCATCGACGTAGATGAGCCTTTACGGCCAGGCAAGATCCGCAATAGCAATAGCTATCTGCTTGAAGCGGCAGTGAAACAGGCAGGAGGAGAGGCTCACCGATTGGGAGTTGCACGCGACACCGTAGAAAGCTTGCGCGAAAAGTTCAGCGAGGCCATCACATACGATCTGATCCTGACCTCTGGCGGCGTCTCTGTGGGCGATTTCGATCTGGTGAAAAATATCATGCAGGAACAAGGCGAGATCAACTTCTGGCGGATTAATATGCGCCCAGGCAAGCCGGTTGCTTTTGGCCACATCAGCGGCACTCCTCTGCTCGGACTCCCAGGCAACCCGGTCTCCAGCGCAGTCACCTTCGAACTATTC
>DASTZT010000592.1:0-9093 GCA_035764225.1 Ktedonobacteraceae bacterium | reverse complement strand
GGACGCTTATCGCTGGCCCAATCGGCTTTACGCGGTGCAGCAAGCAATGCAGGCAAAGCCGCAAAGAGCGCCTCCTGAGGTTCTATCGTCTCGTGCCAATCGGCAGCTTCCTCGTGACGAAACGCCATTGCCATTGGACGTACCACCGCCGAAAGCGTCGTTGCCAGCACCTCGCGAGCCTCAGTCTCCCCGCTGGGAAGAGCGCCATCCTCCGTCATCACCTCAAACAGTTCAAACGCTTTGTTGGTAAAGTCGATCACATGACCTGTGCTCAGGAAATAGTGATCGGTGGCGGCTGAGAGCAGTAAATCGGTCAGATCTTCCAGCGCATAGCCCGCCTCTACCGCCGAACGCAGAATACGCTCGGCACCAGTCGCCTCGCGATCTTCGATGAAGAGGCGAAACCACTGGATCAGTTGCGCTTTATCGACAGATTGCGTTGTAGGCAAGGGGCGCAGCATGCGACGAGGAGGGCCAGAAAACGAATCGCGAGCGCAGTTAATCAGCGCATGCACATCAGCCAGCGCCTTCTCATCGTCTCGCAAAGCAGGGGTCAACAACCCCATGCAGGTGAGAATGGTTAGCCCCATCGAAAAGCCGCCCTGACGGAAACGCAGGCCGTGCATCGCGCCCGCACTTAAAATATCGCGATCTGAGACGCCATGCGCCCGCAATCCCGCCACCGCCTTCGCAATCAAAAACGTATTGCGCTCCTCCATCCCCTGGCGTAAGTCGCCAAAAAACTTCTCAGTCCGTTGGCGCACATAGCCTTCAAACGGTACCGGACAAACCCAGATCGCGCCATCTTTTATGGCTATAGGAAACACGGCCACATCGTCGCCTCCCTCGGTGAAGCAGCCGCCGGATGCCAGGTCAAAGCGCCAATGGTGCCAGTGGCAGCGCAAAACGCCATCTCTGACCGTTCCTTGCGAAAGAGGATAGCCCATATGCGGGCAGCGGCTATCGAGAGCGTAGATACGCCCATCGGCCCGCAGTAAAAGAATATGCCGATCTTCTAGCGTCACCACTTTAAAGGGACGTTGCTCAAGTTCAGCAACGCTGGCAACGTGATAATATGGTCCATTAGCTTCAAAACTATTGTTGGCAGGAGTTATGGAGGTGGTTTGCACGGAAGCTCCATCCCTTTCTTCAATTACTGGCTCTGAGTACAGCACACAATCATGCGTTCAAGGGAACTGATAGATCTATCCTAAGCATAGCCGCAAAACGGGGATAAGGCACTGGTCGAGAGGACAGCTTTCTGAGGATGTGGTATTTTTTTTATGGCAGAGAAACCTGGCTGGTCGATAGCTAAAAAGAGGAAAAACAACGAAGGAGAGCCAGTCACTGGACTCTCCTTCGCCGCTCCCCAGAGTAGGGACCCGTGTGCTGAGTCTGAGACATCCCCCCAAGGTGCCTCAAATCGCATGTACATTCTTGAAACGCGCCAGCGAGACAAGCTTGCTGAGCATCCCTTCCTGCTTCAACCAGAACAGCCCCAACGGAACTGGGCCTCCCCTGTCCACAGGCGTCACTTCCCACCGAATGAGCGGTACCATGTCCCTTGCCGTATGTTACATAGTGGTTGAATGACCCCCCCAGGACATTCTCCCGTAACATCGTTCCCCGCTAATATACTACCCAATGTTCGGTAAGATAAGGTTGACGATGTGTTAAGATGTGATGGAGATTCATCGGAATACGGTGATTTAGGTTGAGAAAATTACATTTATTAACGCTCAACAGAGAAAGAGAGTTATTTGTAGATGTTTACAACCATTACAAACTACCACAATATACAAGCGTTACACAGAGAATATATATGGGAGATAGGCGAAAACTCCTCTACCGGTTGGTTGGCTGGAGCACTCCTGGGTAGTGAAATTATCCGTGTCCGTTGCATACACTCCCCACACCTTGACAAGACGCGTTACCATCTTGCTATCCAGACAGCCAACGCCGCTACCGCGTCTAGCTTCGCTCAGGCTGTCTGCAATGAAGATCTTGCTATCCAAACGGACAACGCCGCTAACACCACAGGCACACTCCCCTACCACTCGTGGATCGTTAACCGGGGTGATGAGCAATGGCCGATCATTGGCGAGCAGGATAGCACTCAGGCTATCCTCGCACCTTACCTCCAGGGATTCGCGTTTTCCGATACAGAGATTCGCCTGACGCGACCTCTGGCGAGCGAGGAACGCATCTATGGGCTGGGTGAGCGCACAGGCCCGATGAATAAACGCGGTCAGACCTTCCCTATCTGGAATGTGGACCCGCCATTGCGCCATAACGCCGAGACCAGCACAATGTACACCTCCATTCCTTTTTATATTGGCTTGCAACTAGAAACTGGTAGAGCCTATGGAATGTTGATCGACCACACGGGCCTAATTACGATGGATATCGGGCATTCCGAGGCGTCCGAGGTGAATATTACCCTCGAAGGGGATAGCATGGTGGCCTATTTTTTCGTTGGCCCCACGCCTGCTGATGTGCTGCGGCAGTACGCGGACCTGACCGGCTCTATGCCATTGCCTTCGCGCTGGGCTATTGGTCACCACCAATGTCGTTGGAGCTATATGTCCGAACAGCAAGTGCTGGAACTGGCTGCAACCCTGCGCCAACGCCAACATCCCTGCGATGCCATCTGGCTCGACATTGACTATATGCAAGGCTACCGCGATTTTACCTGGAATAGTGCTACCTTTCCCGATCCCGCCAGGATGACGCAACAACTCCACGAGCAGGGATTTCATCTTGTGACTATTATCGATCCTGGTATCAAGGTTGACGAGGAATATAGTATTTATCAACAAGGGATGCAAAACGATTACTTCTGTCGGTATGAGCAGGGAGATTTGTTCCTGGGTAGCGTCTGGCCTGGAACTTGTGTTTTCCCAGACTTTTCGCGTAGCCAGGTCCGTCAATGGTGGGGAGAGCTTTATCAGCAGTTATTGGCTCAGGGCGTCGATGCTTTCTGGAACGATATGAACGAGCCAGCCTTGACCAACTTCTTCTCTTCAACGCAACAGGACCAGCTAGCCGTAGAGGAGAAAGAGGAGCAAGAACAAGACGAGTCATTGCTGCATGGCAAAACAATGGACAACACGGTATTACATCGTGCTGGCGGGGATCAACCATCTGGACCGGATGGGCCGCCTGTTCTGCACAAATTCTTTCACAATGCCTATGGCATGGAAATGGCACGCGCCACTTATGAAGGCTTAAACCGTCTCCGGCCCAATTCTCGTCCCTTTGTGCTCACACGCTCCGGCACAGCAGGCGTGCAACGCTATGCAGCAGTCTGGACGGGCGATAATTCCAGCATCTGGGAACATATCCCGCTCGCGATCAGCATGTGCCTCAATCTCGGCATGAGCGGAGTGCCACTGGTAGGAGCGGATATCGGCGGCTTCTGGGGTGATAGCACTGGCGAACTGCTGGCACGCTTTGCCCAACTTGGCGCATTGATGCCGTTCAGCCGCAACCATAACGCGATGGGCAACGTAGATCAGGAGCCGTGGGCATTTGAGGAACCATATGAGAGCGCCTATCGCAAAGCCATTGCGACGCGCTACCAGCTCATGCCCTACCTCTATACGCTGTTCTATCAGGCAGCGACCAGAGGCGAGCCGGTAATGCGCCCGCTCTACTACCACTATCCCCAGGATCAGCAAGCCTGCGATGTAGAGGACGCCTTTCTGATTGGCGACGCGTTGCTCTCCGCGCCTGTTTTTGAGCAAGGCGCAACCAGTCGCGAGGTCTACCTGCCAGCAAGCACCTGGTTCGACTATTGGGATGGCACCGCATATCCTGGAGGAGGCACAAGCGAGATCCCCGCGCCATTAGATCGCTGGCCCTTGCTTGTGCGTGGCAACAGCATTCTTCCTTCCAGTTCCGTAATGCAATATGCCGACGAGCGAGCAGCCGATCCAATGACATTCACCTGTTATATGGCAACCGATGGCCTGGCAAGTTATACTCTCTACGAGGATGATGGCAACACCCAGGATTACAAAAACGGAGCCTTTGCGCTGACAGAAATAAGTTGCCGTGTCGCTGGCGATACGGTCACCGTCAGCATTGACGAACAGCATAACGGCTACCATCCTTCACGTCAGGAGTACGAAATCATCGTGTATATCGGTGGTCGCAGATTACAGCAGCGCGTCAAAGTGGGACAGGGGAACAGCATTCTTACCTTGTAGGGGCGGTGCCTCGCGCCCACCCTCTTAGCCCGAATGATACCAAACCTGTAGGGGCGGTGCCTCGCGCCTGCCCTCTGTCATAATGAAACAAACCAGGAGCAACAAGTCATGTACGACTATCAACAAATCATCGGTTCGCTCCGTAGCGCGTACAATCGGGAGAGCGCGGCTAACCGAAACCAGACCAGTAAAGAAGCCTGGAAAATCGCTGTACGGCAGCAGTTTCTTACCCTTTTGCAGCAAGAGCACAAAACAACCCTGCTCGAAATCGGAGCCGGGACGGGCGCTGACAGCCTGTTCTTTCAAAATAACGGCCTCCGCGTTGTCTGCACCGATCTCTCTCCCGATATGGTCGCATTATGTCGAGAAAAAGGGTTAGAAGCATACGTGATGGATTTCCTGAGCCTGGATTTTCCGTCCGCCTCTTTCGACGCTCTTTACGCCATGAACTGCCTGCTGCACGTCCCGACAACCGAACTGCCAACCGTCTTGCAAAAGCTCCAGAGCTTACTACGTCCAGGAGGTCTCTTCTTCATCGGCGTCTACGGAGGCATCGAATTCGAGGGCATGGCCCCGGATGACTGGCACAAGCCGCCCCGCTTCTTCTCCCGCCACACAGACGAGTTTATGCAGCGGACCACCAGCCAGTTTTTCGAGCCTGTTTCTTTTAAAACAATTCCTCTGGAGAAATGGGACGGGCATGTACAAATCATCGTGCTGCGCGGCAAAAAGCAGCAATAATTAAGAAAAGGCAAGAAAAATGCCCTGTGCTGTGGATCACAGCACAGGGCAAATGCTTTCCGGTTCGTCCTGCGTTGTAATGTCAGACTACTCGCTACGATGCCAGTACTAAACTACCGCGCCCTAGTCACCCACAGCTCCACTTACGGCAGCGGCATCGACAGCGCCCACAGGCTTGGTCTCCGGTGCCAGGTAGGACGAGACGACGGTAATTAACGCCATCACAGCAACATAAAGAGCAATAATCCAGGAGCCGTCATGACTCACACCAAGTAGTAAAGCGGCAACGAATGGTGCTGGTCCACCTGCAAGGACTGAGGCCGCTTGATAGCCGAGAGAAGCGCCGCTATAGCGCACATTGGTGCCGAACAGTTCCGTAAAGAATGCTGCTAACGGGCCATAGACCAGCCCGGTGCCAAATTGCGCCAGGCACAGAGCCAATGTGATGAGTGCAGCAGACTTGGTGTCAATCAGCATGAACATTGGAAAAGCCATTAAAGCAGTAAAGGCCGATCCAATGAGGCAGAGTGTTCTGCGGCCATAGCGGTCAGAGAGCACACCTGCCAGTGGTAACGTGATGAACAACACAACAGCACTGACTAACGTGCCATTAAGAAAAACGGTGCTGGGCATCTTCAGAATAGTTGTTCCGTAAGTAACGACAAAAGTGATAAAAACGTAGAAACCACCGTTGGCAACAAAGAAGATGCCTGCTGCAAGCAACACATTTTTGAAATCCTTGCGCAGCACTTGCAAGAGGGGAATCCTCACAATAGCCTGCCGCTCTTTTACTTCCTCGAAATGAGGCGTTTCCGTAATCCTGAGCCGGATGAACAGGCCAATCAAAACCATAACAATGCTGACCAGGAAGGGAATACGCCAGCCAATGGCAAGAAATTGATCGCTAGAGAAGGTTGTCGCCGTTAAGCTGAAGAGCAATGACGAAAGAAGCAGTCCTACAGGCACGCCCATTTGTGGCAAACTCCCAAAGAAGCCGCGTCTGGCTGTTGGAGAATGTTCTGTCGTCATCAGTACTGCGCCCCCCCACTCTCCACCGACCGCGAAGCCCTGAGCGAAACGCAAGACGACTAGCAGAATGGGAGCCAAAATACCAATGGTACTATATCCCGGTAAGCAACCGATGAGGAAGGTGCCAAGCCCCATAATTAAAATGGTCAGAATGAGCATATTCTTACGGCCAATCCTATCGCCAAAGTGGCCGAAGAAAATGCCGCCCACAGGTCGCGCTCCGAAGCCAACCCAGAAGGTGGCAAAGGCCGCTAACTGTCCTGCGAAGGGGTTCAAGGTTGGGAAGAAGAGTTTGCTGAAAACCAGGGAAGCGGCGGTACTATAAAGAAAGAAGTCGTACCACTCGATGGACGTGCCAATCCAGCTTGCCAGAGCTACTCGTCCGATGGATGATGATTTACTGGTGCCTATGGCCTCGCTCATGATTTCCTCCTGCCATGCAGTACACGGCACTACACGTTACCACTCTCACAGGTGGCAATGATAGGAAACAATACCGATAACGATTGTTCAGAGGGGGTTACGCGAAAGTCTTTGTGCGTAACATTTTCGGAATGTACGCAACTCCGATTGGCGGTCGGAAAAAAACGCAAATACGCAGGACACCGGCCAGAAATGACCTTTTGCTATTATAACATGCGCAACATTCGATTGCTAGATTATTGTCAAGAATAGGATAGAAATTGTTTATAGTAGCATCTCATTATTAAAAAACCATCTTATGGTATCAGCGCCCCAATCGTCAGAGCCCCCACCACAATCAGCACAGCATAATCGACGCGTCCAAACGGCTGCTCGTGCAGATAGGTCTGACGGCCTTCGACTTCGTAGCCGCGAGCCTCTAGCGCGGTTGATAGGTCTGAGGCCCGGCGCAATGCTCCTTGCACCAGTGGCACCAGCATGGTTGCCAGGCTTTGCATGCGCTCACGAATGGTACCATTGGCAAGATCGGCTCCACGCGAGGTCTGGGCCTTCATAAGCTGCTCTACCTCCTCAACCAGCGTCGGAATGAAACGCAGGGCTAGCAATACCATGAGGGCAAAATCATCAACAGGCAGTTTGATGCGTCGCAGTGGCGATAATAGCATGGTTAGTCCCTCGATCAGGGCTACAGGCGAGGTCGTCATTGTTAGCAGCAAGGAAAGGGTAAAGAGCACGAGCAACACCACAAAAAAGGCTACTTGCAACCATACACCCAGATAGGTGATGACGAAGGGGCCAATAGGCAATGGTGCGCTTGCTGCCGGGCCGCTGATAAGCCAGAGGGTCAATACGGCAGCTATCACGATGGTTGCCAGCAATATTCTGATACGACGCGCCCAGCGACTGTGCCACAAGTTGCGCACGCCTGGTAGGAGCGATGCCAGGAATAACGCGAGCGAAACGGCTCCAATCATCAGCAGCATCTGACGCGCAAAACCGTAAGAAGTAACGACGGGGCCAAGCGAGGAGAGCGGCTGATTCGTGTCTTCAGTGGTAAATAATGTCGGAATAGCGCCCAGGATCACCAGCACAACCAGCAGCCACATACGCTGCCATATTTCGCGAAACGAGACGCCAGAAAGCCGCACCGCCACGCAGGTCAGCGTTACGATCACGATATAGGGCGCAAAATGCCATTGGCGGCGATTGGCGATCACCAGATACGCCACAATCCAGCATAATAGCAGTAGCTTGGTTCTGGCTTGCAGACGATGGATCAGACTGTTGCCGGGATAATAGATTCCCAGAGGGATATTTTTGAATAACATAGAGCATCCATTATGACAAAAAATCTACAACGTTATAGTTTTCTGTGTTCAATTTGCTGCAAAACGGCGAAAACTTCTTCTAAGGTAAAGGCGTCGGCAGGGACTGCCAGGCCACGTTGACGCAAGAGGGCCAGCAGTTCGCTTAGCGGCGGTGCTGCCAACTTCCACTGGCGTAACTGGCCTGCGCTGGCAAAAACTGTGCGCGGCGTACCCTCCATCACCAGGCGTCCCTCGTACATCACAAAGAGCCAGTCGGCTAACGAGGCTACTTCCGTCATATCATGCGAAACCAGCACAATCGTGACGCCCTGTTCCTGCCGGATACGCCTGAGGTACGAGTAAAATTCTTCTCGTCCACTGGCATCAAGCCCCACTGTTGGCTCGTCCAGCACCAGAACCGAGGGGCGCATCGCCAGCACGCCAGCCAGGGCCACGCGCCGCATCTGCCCGCCGCTGAGATCGAAGGGGGAACGCCAGCCATACTCATGATGCGGCAAACCAACCGTCTCTAACGCTTCAATCACACGCGTGCGGATCTCGTGGCGGCTGAGCTTCATTCGGCGCGGGCCAAAGGCGACATCGGCAAACACCGTGCGCTCAAAAAGTTGCCCCTCTGGAAATTGAAAGAGCATGCCCACACGCTGACGTAACGCTCGCAGATCGACGTTTCCGGCTCCCACATCGACCCCATCAACCATTATTGTTCCCTCAGAGGGGCGCAACAGGCCATTGAAATGCTGTACCAGCGTTGACTTACCTGAGCCATTAAAGCCAATAATGGCGACGCAACTGCCACGCGCAATCTCTAAGCTCACATCGATCAAGGCCGCCTTTTGCAAAGGGCCTGTTTGATAGGTATGCGAGAGGTGTTGAACCATGATAATCGCATCGCTCATGGCATGATCTCCTGCGCGATAGACTCGATGGTCACAGCCCCTGGAGAAAGAGCAAAACCAGCGCGGCGCAGACGGTCAGCCAGCTCAATCGGCTCAGGAATCGCCAGTTTTAACGCCCGCAAACGCTCAAGATCGGCAAAAATGCTTGCGGGCGGTCCTTCCAGCACGATCCGTCCCTGCTCCATTACGACCACCCGTTGTGCCAGAGCCACCTCTTCTAATAAGTGCGTCACCTGAATAATCGTCAACCCATGCTCTTGATTGAGCTGGTGCAGCAACAACGTAATCTCCTGGCGCGAAAGCGGATCGAGCATGGCCGTCGCTTCATCGGCGATAATGCACTGAGGGCGCAATGCCAGCACGCCCGCGATAGCCAGGCGTTGACGCTGCCCCCCTGAGAGCTTATGCGGTGGCAGTTGACGTAGATGCGTAATGCCTACAGCCGCCATCGCCGCCTCAACGCGC
>DASTZT010000591.1:0-8716 GCA_035764225.1 Ktedonobacteraceae bacterium | reverse complement strand
CGTCAGCTCGATTTTCAGGCAATAGTACGTCATGTCAATCCTCCTTTTGGATGTTATCCACCATATGCTCGTTCCTTGTTTGCACACTCAGTACCCCTCACATTGCTTACTCTACTCAATACTCTAGTTATTCAAAAGAGCATTTATTACTATTGCATGAAAGTTGCGGTCATATCTTGCCGCTAGATTGATTTTAGATATTTTTAAGTCTATAATCTAAACAAATGCTTTAAGATGGTGGGGAGAGAAAATGAGTATGGTGCAATGTTGGTGGCATTCCTTTGGCCCTTTTCCTCCAAAAGGTGCTAAAGGGCAATATCCAAGTCCAGGAGCGGTTGTAATATACTATCGACAGCGTTTGGGTATGACACGCCAAATGCTAGCTCAGACACTTGGGATGAGCATATCTATGGCATGCCGCATGGAAAAGGAGAGTATCGGCCTTGATTCGATCACTCGTTGTAGAAAACTCGTCTCGTTGCTTGATATACCTGCCTTCCTGCTCAGCCTGGATTCTCTAGCTCACTTAGAAGAAAAGCAACGTCCCTGGTGGTTAGAAGAGGGATACCCTGCCTTCGATAAGGGAGATGATGGCTATCCTTTAATTGGACAAGTTCTCAAGTACTATCGAGAACGAAAATTACAGCAGTTACAGCAAAAGAAAGGGAAAGATACTTATCCAGAGGAGGAGAAATGGACACAGCATGGTTTAGCGATGGCTCTGGGAGTATCAGAATTTACCGTGCGAAAGATGGAAAATTATCAAAAAGGACTTGACTCGATTACCCGCCGTCAAGCATTGTCATTCTTTTTGAACATTCCTCCAGTCCTTTTAGGACTTGATATGCTTGACCATACCACTGTGGTCGAACAAGAACAGCGGGTCACAATTCACCGTGCGAAACCCAAAACGCTCGTCTTAGAAACTGATGTCTTCAGGAAATACCATAGAATCCAGGAAGAATTATGGACGGAGCATTTTACCTATCATGGGCAAGGGGCAGTAAATAAAGCACAGCGAGAACTCAAATACCTCCAAGAAGTTACTTCCCTTACTAGAGGGAGGCAACAACAAAAAATTATTGAGATGCAGAGCCTTTGTTACCAATTCATTGCAGCCGTTGCTCTGGAAAAACGGGCCTTCGACACCTTATTTACTCATGAAAATCGGGCGGTTGCCTATGCAAAAGGGGCGGCCAATAATGAACTCATCGCTTCAGCATTGCTTCGGCGAGCGATGGCGTACTATGGGAGAGGAAAGATTAGAGCAGCTATTGGAGATATTGATGAAGCAATGATGGTATCTAAAGATGCTTCTGGACAGGTTAGAGGCACCGTTTTGCAGAATGCTGGGATGATCCATGCGCATATGATACAAAGTAATGCTGATATTACATCAGCTCTGAACTTGTTAGATCAGGCAGAGGCCATCGCACGTTCAGGCAATCTAGGAGAAGATGAGTATTTTCTCCGGTTTAATGTAGGGATGTATCATATCAGGCGAGCCATTGCACTTATTGCAGTGGGTCATTCTACGGAGAAATTGAGGAAAGGGCCATTCACAGAAGCTCTTTACCAGCTTGAACTCGCTGAGCGAAATACCGGTCAAGAGATGACACGTCGTCATGGTATGATTAATCTCTTTCGGGCTCAAGCGCACTATGGACTGGGAGAGTATGGCTTTGCCGTCAAGGAGGCTCTCCTCGCCTTAGATGTATTTAAAGAAATACACTCCGATATCAATATTGGCTATATTACTGAATTGTACTACAAGCTTGGTGCCAGTAGTTATAAAAACGCGCCACTTGTTCTACGACTGGGGTGGGAGTTGAGCAAGCTTGGGGAATGACAATAGAGCCGCTTCCTTGTTTACTCCCACCATGTCGGGGAATTGTTTAGCCTGAGAGGCAGGTCTCTGCAAATAACCGAACAGACGTGAGATTCTTTGCGTCTGGCAGATACAAAATAATTTCCTGCGCCCCTGCTTGTTCATAAGCCGCTATCCGTCGCCTGATGACATCTGGAGTCCCTACAAGAGCCTGCTCTGGCACTTTTTCCGGTGGGATCTTGCGGCGAAAGGGGAGGCTCTGAGTAGCGGCAAACGCCCCTTCTTCTGTCTCTGCAATAGCACACATCAGGAGCACCGTGCGTCTAATACTTTCATAGTCACGCCCAATCTCCTCGCAATGCTTTTTGAGGACCGAAAGTTTGTGTGCAAGTTCGGTCACATCAACATAACTCAGATTACAAGCATCTGCATACTGAGCCACGAGTTTGAGCGTCACCTGCTCTCCACCACCACCGATGAGCAACGGAATATGTGGTCGTTGCACTCCTTTGGGTTGATTAATGGCCCTATGTATCTGGGAATAGTTACCTTCAAAGACCGCCTCTTCTTGCGTCCACATGGCAAGAATGACCTGGATCGCATCGCGTAAAGAGCGTAGGCGCGTTGGGATATCGGGAAACCCATACCCATATGCCTGGTACTCGTGCTCGTACCATCCTGCCCCGATTCCAAAGTCAAGACGCCCGTGACTCAACACATCAACGGTGCTCGCCATTTTTGCTAACAGTGCAGGGTTACGGTATCCGTTACAGGTGACGAGCTGCCCAATACGCACACGCTTCGTATCACGGGCAAGGGCTGCGGTGCTCGTCCAGCACTCAAACGTCATTTCTTGTCGTGGCTCTGGCACTGTATGAAAATGATCAAATAACCAGACCGAATCGTACCCTAGTCCTTCTGCTTCCTGAGCTACGAGAGTCATTGTTTCATACGCCTCTATCGGATCAGCAATCCCTGCAAGATCGGTGCGCCAGCCCTGGGGAACAATCAAACCGAATTTTAGTGCCATCCATGTACCCCTTCTCTGTATTAAAGTGTCTATAGCCTTCTCTTATCATCAGATAGCAGAGGAGAGAGGCTTATCAAGCTTTCACGTAAAGTATATCATTTAGAAGATGGAGAAAAAGGCGCTACATACAACCAAAGGGTGCTAGCCATAAGAGAATGCTTCTTGTGTCATTTCACCGGTGGCAGGAACGGACACCAACTGGTATCACTGGAGCGCGGTAGAAGATGCTAACAGCCACATGGTCGTCAATTTTGACGACACCCTGGGTCGCACCCGCTACGAGCAGTGGTACAGTTCGGATGCCTCCCCCAGCAGCAACGTCACGGCCCAGAAGCAGACCCAGTACAACGCGCTGGATAACCCTACCAGCGTCATCATGACCGATCTGACCCCGCAAACGGGACAGACGATCACCAGCGTTACATCTACGGCGACCTATGACGATCTGGGGCGGATGACCAGCTCGACCGAGCCGGACCGAGGGACGCATACCTACACCTATGATGCTGATGGGCGCATGCTTACCAATGTTTCCGGGACGCGTACGCTGGGCATGAGCTATGATCTGCTGGGTCGATCAGGCTGTGTGCAGAATGCTGCCCCTACTACTAACGGCTATGGCGGCTGTAGTGCGACCGCGCATGCCCTCGTACAAGATGTCTATGACATTAGCACGCTGGGAGTCTCTGGCACCAGCGACTTTGCGGTCGGCCAACTGACCAGAAGTGTATCCACAACGTACTACCCTGATGGTTCTGCGGCAACCACGACGCAACTGAGCCAGCACGACAAACGGGGACGGACGACCAGCAGCACGCTGCAACTGGGGGTGCCCAGCAGCTGGAATGTCACCACGGCGCTGCCAACCTATCAGGAGAACCTGACCTACAACGATGACGATCAACTGATGACGACGCAGACGACCGTCGGCGGGCAAGCGGGTTACACCTTCTCGCAAGCCTACGACAGCTCGACAGGTCTGCTCACCGGCCTCTCCAACAACAGCACGGGAGTGGCCAACCTGGCAACGCTGGGCTATGACGCGCAGGGCGATGTCAGCGATGTCAACTTCCAGACCACGACTGGCACTCAGCTTGCCAACGATCACTTCACCTACGATGGCGATCTGCGCCCAGCCAGTGCCAGTGCCACCTGGCAAAGTGGCAGTGGGTCCACTGGGACCATCTTTAGCCAGGGTCGCAGCTATGACCCGGTGGGCAATGTGACTAGCATCAGCACCACGCTGGCGGCTGTGCCGGGACACAGCGGCTCTGGGGGCAGCGACACGCAGAACTTCTGTTACGACGAAGAGAATCGGCTGGTGTGGGCAGGCAACTCCGGCACGCAACCCGCGCCGGGCATCGGTACCTGTGGCTCTGGCACCCTCTCCAGCGGACTCAGTGGAGCAGGCTACAGCGCAAGCTATGCCTACACCCACCTGGGCCAGCTCTGGCAGGGACCGCTCAACGGCTCAGGTAGCTACCAATACCTCTACTGCAACAGCAATCAGCCGCATCAGTTGACGGGCCTCTACCCCATCGGCACGACGTGCAGCAATCCCACCGGAGCGGTGTATACCAGCAGCAACGATGCCTGGGGCAACGTGACCAATCGCGTCTACAACACGGCGAGTGCCACGCTTTCGTATGACCTGCTTGACAATCTGGTGCAGTGGAATGCAGGAGCAACCAGCCAGGAGTGGTATGCCTACACCGCCGGAGGCAACCGGGCGTTGAGGCGCAGCACCACTGGCAGTGGTACCACCATCACGGTCTACGCCTTCGGACTGGAAGAGCACGTCTACAGCAGTTCAGGCACGCCGCAAAGCAGCACCTACTATTACACGTTAGGGGGACGATTGGTGGGGGCGCTGGTCGGCAGCACGACGCAGTTCTTCCTGACCGATCCGCTCGGCAGTGTGCTTACGACCTTCACGGCGACCGCCAATAGCGCCGCGGTGCAAGGCAACCAGCTCTACGGTCCCTATGGCAACAGTCGCTACAGCCAGGGGACGATGGGCACGAACAAGGGCTTTACGGGCCACTATGCTGACGCGACCGGACTCGATTATTACAACGCGCGCTACTACGACCCGGTGGTGGGACGCTTCCTCTCCGCTGATATCGTGCAGGGCGACCTGCAAGGGATGGACCCCTACGATTATGTGGGAGGTAACCCGGAGACCCTCACCGATCCAAGCGGAGAGCGATATGCCCAAGTTGCTGGTGGCGGCGGAGGAGATTCGGTCGGCGATCCTGGTTCTGGTGGTGGGGTAGGAGGAGCGTGTAAAAGTTACATCTGCTATGCGCCTGGAGGCCAGGCGGTGCCCAAGCCCAACGCAGGGCCGCCGGTCACGCCGTATCATCCCCCCTCGCATCCAGCACAACCCAAGCCCAAAGCCCGTCCGCACTCGTCCTCGCCCAGCGTCTCGCAAGTGACGGCAGCGCTGGCGCAGGTGGCAGGACTAGGGGGCCAACTGCTCTGGGAAGCCATCGACCTGGTCTTTAACTTCTCCGGGATGTGGCACGATATCCAGACGATCATGGACCCCAATGCCAACTGGTGGGCCAAAGGGGGAGCGGTGGCCGACCTGGGCTTCACGATCTTCACCGACATCAACATGCTTGATGGCGAGGGAGAAGCAGCACGAGCCGCCGAAGTGGGAGGAGAGATCGCCGAGAAGGGTGTGGCCGATGTCGCTGATAAAGGGCTCTCTGATGCGGTAGGAGATGTCGCCGATTGCGCTCTGAGCTTTAGCCCGCGCACGCCAGTCGCCACCGATCACGGCAAGCAAGCCATCGTCAGCTTACATCCAGGAGACAAGGTCTGGGCCTACAATCCGACCACCGGCAAAATGGAACTGCAACCCATCCTGCATGTGTGGATCAATCACGACAACGACCTGGTCGATCTGACCATCACCTCGCAGACGCAACCGCCGCTCAAAGCGGGCCAGCACAGCGAAGTGGTGCATACCACCCAGAAGCACCCCTTCCTGACCATCGAAAAGGGCTTTCTGCCCGTCCGCGACATCAAGCTGGGCATGCATGTGCTACGAGCTGACGGCAGTATCGGGACGATCACCGGATGGAAGCTTGTGCCTGGCAGCGCCACGATGTACAATCTGGAGGTAGCTCAGGACCACACCTACACGGTGGGCGATGGGCTGTGGGTTGTGCATAATTGCGGCATTGATGGGAAACCAGATCCTGCAAACTTAGTACCAGGACAGAAGAATCTTTATAAAGGCCAACAAATTGATACTGACCAACTAAGCAAACAAGCCTGGAAAACGGTTAGGAAAGATGTTGGTTATACCAGTAGCGATGCATTCAAGGATTACCTGAAAGGGCAGGGGAAATCTATCATGGATTGGAAATACAACATGGAAACCTGGCAGAAAGGAGATGCTATCAAGGAAAACCACTACTGGTCAAATATGTGGGATGCAGATAGTGGATTTTTCCACCATCACTAAAGGCTGAATTTAATTTAGAGCAGGCCAGGATGCATATTAATTTGGCATCCTGGCTTGTAATGTCAAGGAGGTCTGAATGCCGAGGAGAATCAGTTATCGAAGGCGCTTGCTTGAGGCAATAGAAGCATTTTTACAAGGAACCCCAGTATCATTGACTCATGCTCAGCAAATTATCAAGCAGTGCTATGATGAGATCCACACAGAAGCAAAAGAAGCAACACTTGATCGGCTATTTTGGAGCTCTTTCATTGTGCGACTTACCGATTCGCTTTTCTATGAGGATAAAACATATTTGCAAGAGACCTATCACATGCTCCTTGGCGATGCTCCTCCAATCTCCACAAGAAGTATTGTATGTGATAATTTTCGATCAAAATTCACCACAGACGAGGTGGAGTGGTATACTCATTTGTTCAGTATGGTAGATTTTATCGATGCCGTTCCCTCCACAAAGATCCATGAGGCCACGTTTTCAGCTTGGCGAGATAAAGCGACCTGGGCAAAGACTCGTGAAATTATTCCAGAGGCGATACAGGTAGAAGAAATAGAAAAGGAATACCAGCAAAGAAAAGAACGTATTGAGACCATGATGGCACACAGTCCCGCGCCAAAGAATGTCGGAGATGAGACCATCTACCATCTGGCGCTTCAAGAAGTAACGTTGGTACTTGCGGGACTCAGTATTGGCAGGGCCGCTGTATACTATGGTCATCCAATGCTTGACGGTTCTTATAGTAGTTATGGAAAAGCAACGGAGCTCGCTCCAGGAATTTTCGTTCGCGTCTTGGATATGACCAGGAGTGTGCAATGGTCGAGGCGAGTATTAGAGGCTCTGGCTGGCCAGGGGGGATTGTTCATAACATGGCGGCTGATCAAAGCTGCGACCTTTGATGCGGACATACTGCAAGTTTCTATGCACGCATAGAAGCTTGGAAGCGCTCCTGAACTTTTTCATATCAACCTGACATTGTAGGAAAGTGACCGCTAAAAGTGCTTGCACAATTCCTCGAAGAAGCATCCCTGGCGGCAAGAGCCGGAGATGAGCAAAAGCTGATACAACTGATTGACCAGATCGCCAGTTCCTCTCAACCAGGTATGATTGATGGTCTGCTCCAAATGTTCCGAGGAGGCACGGAGTTCCAACAATACCTCTTGCTATTCGCGTCCTTCAATTCCTGGGCTTTCCGAAAAATGAGCCCGCCATCCCGAAACTTATTTACCATCTAGGAGATCCCAATACTCTCGGCTGGAAAGAAGCGGCAGAGACCTTGCATGCGATGGAGTCTGATATGTTGCTTCCGTATTTACTGCGTGCTCTGCTAGATCAGGAAGCATTTCGGCCCTTTGGTCGAGATGGGGAGAAAAGATTCCCCATGTGGGGAAGTAATGTTGAGGGAGTCTGCTACTGGCTCATGGACGAGGCTGTTGGCAAGGTATATGCTCGCTGTTGTTGTGCCGCCGTGACTTTTATACTTAGCCAAGTAGTGCTATTGCAGGGGCCGGGAAGCCCGGATATTGATCTGTTGTTGGATGTGGTGGAAAAAGCCGAGGAGCAGGATACCTACATGATTCCTCCCTTGCTCGCTCTGATAAAGAGACGTGGAGGGGAACTGGGAGAGCGTGCTAGGAAGTTGTTGTCTGCTTTCAAACCAGAGGCACTGGCTCCGTATCGGTTGTGGGCTATCCCAGAGTGAAATAGAGCTATCTGGTTGATACAATGGAGGAACCATGCTTGAAAATGCTCTTAAGCAAGCGATTCATGCCAGTGAAGAAGAGCGAGTCAAGATCTTTGCCAACATAGCCCAGACGCCTGAAACGTCTCTCAAAGAGTTGGCGGCACTCTTGCAACGACCAGCAAAACATGTCTGGTCGGCAGCCCTTCAGGTTATTCGTGTCCTGGGCTATCCTGGCAATGCAGCAATTCTTCCTCTGGTGGTTGAACATCTCGTTGACGGAAATTGGCCCGGTTGGGGCGATGCGATAGACGTGTTGAGAGATATAGATCCTGCGGTCGTGGCCCCTCTGCTGGTCGCAATATTTTTGGAGCAAGGGAAGAAGAGGGAATATTGGGGGAGTGATGTCGAAGGGATTTGCATGGCGCTGGTTCATCTGGGAAAAGAGTATATTACTCCTTGTATTCCCTCGATCCTATTTGTGCTCGCACGAAGGCAGGGATTAGATGACCCGGACCCTGATTTCTTACTACAAGTACTGGAAAAAGCAGCAATCTAAAGGATATTGAACATGAGTCTGACAATCGAGTTCTACTCAGCAGAGCCGGAGGGACTAAAAACGCTTTTTGCCGAAGAGTCTTCACTTTCAGTAGATGATTTTTTCCAGAGACAGCAAACATTCCCACAAGCAGATTTTTCTTTTCATA
>DASTZT010000590.1:0-19743 GCA_035764225.1 Ktedonobacteraceae bacterium | reverse complement strand
AAAACGAGCAAGGACGCTCAATAAATTGGACGCGCTGAAGCGAGTCGGTACGAAGGCTCAAGCATAAGAGATTTTCGATGTATTCTGTTGTGGGCGAAGGGTTACTCGCTACATCCCGCGTATTTTGAAGGTGACGATTGGCAGGATAATACTGGCGAGGGAACCTACGACGACCTGGGCGATGGTGTGGCGGCGGAGCGCGACCCGCGACCAGCTTACCAGCACGACCAGCAGATAAGTGGGTAGCACAACTGATCCGTAAAGGCAGGCCAGGATGGTGACTGCTCCAGAGAGTGACGATGCGTGAATGCTGATTTTCCACCAGAGGGTGGTAATCATCATGATGACACCGCTAATGGTTGTGATGAGCAGGAGCGTTTGCAGATTTTTGGGGCCATGCATCAGTATAAGGATCAGCAACCCTATTGTCGTTGAGACGATACCGAATAAAAAGGGGCCAGCTCGCTGCGAACGCAAACTCAGGTCCACGTCGGTGTATTTGCCCCTGCGCACGCCAATCAGAATGTAGATCATGGGGCCGATGCTCAGAAAGAACAGCGTAATGGCGGCGTAAACCAGCGAACTTAGCATATTGGTCGCGTGATATAGGGCGACTAGAATGATCAGCGGCAGCGATACAGTGGCGGGAGAAAGGATGGTGGATACTTGCCGCGCGAATTGCAGGTAGAGAGACCTGGATATCTCCGGTTCTATAATGTCTTGCTCGTTCGGGTCCAGGGCAAATTGATCTGACATGTCTCTGCCTTTCATGAATGGGCGTGATGAGCGATTACCGTATAGCCGAGCAGCTTACTGGCAATCGCGCTAAATGTGTCTGGATCGCCGCTACACCAGACCTGAAGGGTGCCTTCGGCGTGGGCTGTGCGGAGCAGATTGACGCTTCCCAAAACGGTGCTGGTACGTCGCGCAATGGCGGAGCCGCTATCGATGACCTGGACACCTGGTCCCACAACGCGTTCAATGGCTGGACGCAACGCCGGAAAATGCGTACACCCAAGCACAAGTACATCGATATCTCGCTCCAACAAGGGGTGCAAGGCGTGATGCAGCGTAGCTTCGACCTCCGGGCCATCGAACTGCCCTTGTTCAGCCAGCGTGACCAGCTCTGGACAGCCTGCCGTGTAAACCTCGGTGCCGTTGGCAAAATCGGTGATGAGTTGACGCAAATAGGCGGCCTGAGCGGCTTGATTGGTTGCAATTACGCCAATGCGCCCGCGCTGCGTCGTCTGGGCGGCAGGCTTTACCGCTGGCACAACCCCGATAAATGGAATGGTCGGATAGGTGGTTCGCAATGCATTGAGGGCTGCCTGAGAAGCTGTATTGCAGGCTACGACGATTAATTTCGCTCCTTGCTCAATCAGGAAGCGGCAGTTGAGAAGAGCTAGCTCAGCAATTTCTGCCTCGCTGCGCATGCCATAAGGACAGTGGGCTGTATCTCCGAGATAGACGTAATGTTCTAAGGGTAATGCTGTGCGTATCGCCGCTAGAATTGTCAGTCCCCCCACCCCTGAGTCAAAGACCCCTATCGGTGCCTCTGCCCTCGTCTCGTGCTCAAATGCCATACTGCTATCCAACTTCTCCCCTAATGCTATCGGTGTACTAAGGCGCATAAACAAATGATACTGATAATGCCTCCTGTGGTGGTATCCCCCCAACTGTGGCGACGAGGTTCACCGCGTCCGCTTCAGCGCCACCCTAAAATTGTGTCATCAAGCCGCAGGGCAAGCGCGAGGCCCCCGCCCCATCACCGCTCATCCCCTTGCCCCTACCATCCACAATTGCATCAATCGTCGTAGAGATGCGATTTTATTGCGTCCTCACGTATCTACAATTTCCTGAATGTATGTGATGTTTTACTCGACACTGCTAAACGCTCGCTGCTCTCCGAAGACGCTGCGCATCGCATCGCTGATCTCGCCCAGCGTCGCATACGCTTCAACTGCATCAACGATCAGCGGGACAAGATTTTTCGTGCCGCTTGCCGCGTCCTTGAGCGCCTCCAGTTTCTGCCCCACCAGCTCGTTATCGCGCCGCTGACGCAGGGCCGCGAGTTTCTCCGCCTGTCTTCGGCCTATTGCTGGATCAACATGCAGCAGTTCGGGACGCTCTTCCTGCTCCACTGTGAAGCGATTAACGCCGACGACGATGGCGCGTTCGTGCTCTAAAGCCAACTGGTACTCGTAAGCGGCCTGTTCGATCTCGGCCTGGATAAAGCCGCGTTCGATGGCGTGAACGCTGCCGCCCAACGCATCGATCTGTTCAATATATTTCCAGGCTCGCTCCTCAATCTCATCGGTCAACGACTCGATATAATACGAGCCTGCCAGAGGATCGACAACATCGGCAACCCCTGTCTCATAAGCGAGAATTTGCTGCGTGCGCAATGCCACGCGGGCCGCTTCCTCTGTCGGGAGAGAAAGCGCCTCGTCTTTTGAGTTGGTATGGAGCGATTGCGTGCCTCCCAGAACGGCGGCTAAAGCCTGGTAGGAAGTGCGCACAATATTATTATCCGGCTGCTGAGCGGTCAACGTCGAACCGGCGGTCTGCGTATGGAAGCGCAGCATCATCGAGCGCGGATCTTGAGCATGGAAGCGGTCGCGCATAATCTGCGCCCACATGCGGCGAGCAGCGCGGAACTTGGCAACCTCCTCCAGCAAATTATTGTGGCTATTGAAGAAAAAGGAAAGCTGGCCCGCGAATCGATCCACATCCAGCCCGGCATTGATCGCGGCCTGCACATAGCTGATGGCATTGGAGAGCGTAAATGCCACCTCTTGTACGGCGGTCGAGCCAGCCTCGCGGATATGGTAGCCGCTGATGCTGATGGTATTCCAGCGAGGGAGATGCTCTGCGCAATACTGAAACATATCGGTAATGATGCGCATCGAATGCTCAGGTGGGTAAATATAGGTGCCGCGTGCGGTATATTCTTTCAAAATATCATTCTGTACCGTGCCAGAGAGCTTGCGTATCTCCACCCCTTGCTTTTTCGCCACCGCGATGTAGAGCGAGAGCAAGATACTGGCCGTTGCGTTAATGGTCATTGAGGTGCTGATGCGGTCGAGTGGCAGGTCGTTGAGCAGCGTTTCCATATCTTCCAGGCTGGAAATGGAAACGCCAACTTTGCCCACTTCGCCCTCGGAAACGGGATGATCGGCATCGTAGCCCATCTGCGTTGGCAGATCGAAAGCAACAGAGAGGCCCGTTGTGCCTTGTGAGAGCAAAAAATGGTAGCGTTTATTCGACTCTTCTGCCGTCCCAAAGCCAGCATATTGGCGCATAGTCCACAGGCGTGAGCGGTACATGCCTGGCTGAACGCCGCGTGTAAAGGGGAATTCGCCGGGATAGCCGAGCTTTTCATGCGCATCGAAATCGTCTATATCTTCTTCTGTAACCAGGTCCGGGATGGTGATATCTGAGCTTGTGCTAAAGCGTGGTTGTCGTTCTGCTGCTCTTGCGCGTGCATTTTGTGTTGTCGTCTTGCGCCATTCTTCCGCGTTCTTGCTCCTATGTAGATCCATAGCGCCACCTCCTTTGCCTACAACAAAATTATAGCATAAAAGGGAGCAGCTATCCGAATCACAAACCAGAACTGGAAAGCCCTGGTCTCTATTACAGATTCTCTTGACAAAAATATCTGTGAGCAGGTATTCTTGCAGTAAGCTGTTATCACTATTTGAGAATATTCTCAAATAAAGAGAAAATACCACGAGGCCCAATCGTTTACGCACCAGGCATGTAGTCGATCATTGTAGGTCTTTTTAAGACACGCGTTTTCCTCTCTCATCTCTCCCGGAGCGGAGAGTCTACAAAGCAGCTGAAATACATTCTCTGGATCTCAGCAGTCTTTCACGAAAGGGAAAAACCATGTTAGAAGAAACTGATCTCACTCAACCACGGGGCATCGCCATCCCTACCGAAACAGGATATCAAGTAATGGAGGGCAAAGGCGCACTCGTCAACCGCAACTCCGTTATCTTTGCCGTCGGGCAAGGCATCTCACTGATTGGCGATAACATCTACCTATCAACGCTCATCATCTGGATCTCAGCCGTCACCCTTGCTGCCGCACAGACGCCAGCCCAAAAATTAGCTGTGGCTGCGACGGTCACCGCCATTCAAGCCGGTATTTTTGGGGCAAATTATCTGGCAGGTTTTCTCATCATTCCCTTTGTCGGGGTTTTCGTTGATCGCTGGAACCGTCGCACAACGATGATCATCGCCGATTTAGGGCAGGCGGTTCTGGCTCTCTTGCCCCTGATCGCGTTTCTTGTGGCAAAAAACGTTTTTATTCCCGCTATTTACGTGACCTACTTCTTGCTGGTAGCTGCTCAGGGCTTTTTTATGGGCTCACAGAGTGGAGTACTCCAGGTGATCGTCGCCAGGAAAAGCTTTCCGCAGGCTGTCTCTATTCTTACTGTACTGGTCGGGGTAGGCGCAGTTGCTGGTTTTGCCCTGGCCCCGGCCTTCTTCATTGCAGTTGGACCGATTATCGCCATCACTTTCAACGCACTGTCGTTTGTTATTTCTGCGATTGCGCTTTTCTTGTTGCGCATCCCCGAAGAGGCCGTGCATCCGTATGCATTCAGACAAAGGGACGATCTTGCGGCAGTTGCTGGCATTGGCAAAAGTATTGCAGGCGTGTTCAAGGATTTGTGGCGCGGTTTGCGTTTCGTCTTCACTACACGCGTTTTGTTTGGCATTATTATCATGCTGATCGTCGTCCAGATAGGTGCAGCTGCGGTCAATTCTCTGACCTCTGGCCTGTTCTTTGCCAACCTGCATGCCAGCCCCACGAAAGATTTGGCGCTGATTGGTCTCCTTCCCACGGCTCTCGGCGCGGGTGGCATCATAGGGGCCATTCTTGTGGGTGTCCTTGCGCGGTTTTTTCCTCTTAAAGCCCTGGCTATCGTTGGGATTCTTGGCATTGGCCTGGGACTGATCAATATTGCATTCCTGAACAATGTGACGAGCGGGGTGATCTTCTATTTCATTGCAGGGATTTTCAACAATCTGTTTGTTGTCAGTTATTCCTCGCTGGTCATCAAAATTACCCCCAATAGCATTATTGGGCGTGTGGAGGGAGTACTGGCACCGCTTGCCACTTTTTCCTCTTTTATCAGCGCCTTTGTCGTAGGCGCGATTGTGGCGGCCTATAATCCGGCGCTCAACCCTAAAACTCCTTTCCCCAACTCCGCTGTGCTGTTTACAGACATTTTCGTCATCAGTGGTATTGTGATTGTGGTGGCGAGTGTCCTGGGCTTCTTGCTCTTGCGTAAGGCGCAGGAGGAGGTCACTGGGATCGAGAAGTTAGCGATTGCTCCTACGCCCTTAGTAGCAAGCGAGCCTCCCATCATAGCGGGTGAGGGGGGAAATTAAAATGTGAGGCGTTAGAGTCAACAAGGGAAACTCTTGAGTCTCGTCCCTGATGGCATATTTGCCAATGAAATACCGAGCCTCCTCCGCTTTGCCAGGGTTATCTCAGCTTTTGGGACTCTACCAAACCGGGGGAGGCTCAGTTATCTACTAACCTTCTTCAGACAAGATTTGAAAGACAGAATTGTGTTAACCTCTTCGACATTCGGCAGGAAAATTGACACAACTCACATTGACCGCTACAATGATTGCGATCCCGTTATATACAAGCAGGCAAAGTCAAGCAGGATGAAATGCTATGTTGGCTTGTAAAGCGGAACGAGAGCGTTAATGTAGGCCGATAAAAAGGTAAAAAAAGCCTATATGGAGAATTGCATATTTTGTAAGATCGTGGCGGGCGAGATACCGAGCACGATTGTGTACAAGGATGATGATGTGGTGGCCTTTAAGGATGTCAATCCGCAGGCTCCCCACCATATTCTGCTGATTCCTCAGCGTCATATCGCTTCGATGACCGATCTGACGCCAGAGGATGGTGCAATCCTGGCAAAAATCTATACGACCGCGACAAAAATTGCCCAGGATTTGGGTTTAGAGCGCGGCTTTCGTTTTTTGACCAACGTTGGCCCAGACTCTGGACAAACCGTTTTTCATCTGCACTTTCATCTCCTGGGTGGACGGCATCTAGGGTGGCCTCCAGGTTAGTTAGTGCGAAGGTAATCCCATGCGTATCGCGATTGACTATACGGCGGCCATTCGCCAGGGCGCGGGCGTCGGCACGTATGTGCGCAATCTGGTGGCCGCGATGCTGGCGCAGGATAGCCGTGACCAGTTTACCTTGCTCACAAGCGGACGCCCCATCAGGGAGCGCCCGTTTCCTATAGCGGATAATGTCCACGGCAGGAGCATCTTTGTTCCTGATCGCTATCTTAATATCCTCTGGTATCGCTGGCAGATTCCCATTTCCGCGACCCTGTTTTCCGGTCCGGCGGATATCTATCACGGCCCGGACTTTGTGTTACCACCGCTGGGCAAACAGGTGCGCAAAGTGGTGACGATCCACGATCTTGCCTTTATTGAACACCCCGAATACGCCGTCCCAGAGCTGGCCGCTTATCTCAAAAAGGTTGTCCCCGCATCAGTGGCCGCCGCCGATGTGGTGACGACGGTCTCAGAGGAGACCAGCCGCACGCTAATCGAGCACTTTCAAACGCCACGCGAGAAGCTTGTCGTGGTGCCGAACGGGGTCGCCCCTCATTTTCGCCGCATTACCGATCCGGTGATTCTAGGCGCAACTCAGCATAAATTTGGCCTGAAACGTCCCCTGGTGCTTGGCGTGGGCACGCTGGAACCGCGCAAAAACCATCTTGGACTGATTAAAGCCTTCCATCAAGCTCAGAAAAAGAAAAAGGGACCGGCCATGTTAGCTATTGCTGGCGGCCAGGGCTGGCTCTATGAGGAAACGCTCAAGCTGGTGGAGGAGCTTAAATTAGAGAAAAAGGTGCGTTTCCTGGGTCGGGTGAGCGACCTTGAACTTGTGACGCTCTATAGTCTGGCCGACGTATTCGCCTTCCCCTCGTTTTCCGAAGGGTTTGGCATTCCTCCCCTGGAGGCTATGGCCTGTGGTGCGCCAACCATTACGTCCAATGTCTCTTCGTTGCCGGAGGTTGTGGGGGATGCCGCCCTGCTTGTGAATCCGCATCTTGTCGATGAGTTAGCCGATGCTATCACGCGCTTGCTGGAAAACGAGACATTGTGTGAGCAACTTCGCCAGAAGGGCTACCAGCGAGCGCAAGAATTTAGTTGGGAAGCGTCGGCGCGCAAAATGCTTGCTATTTACCATAAACTTTATGCGAAAAAGGCCAACGTTGCTTATGAGGTAATCACCCAATGAAAATCGGTATTAACGCGCTGTTTTTCCAGTACCCTGCTACCGGCAGTGGACAATATATGTTGCATTTGTTACAGGCGCTCTCAGAAGTTGATCAAGAAAATGAGTATGTTTTATTGGGGCCGCAGCCGGTCATCAATCAGAAGGAAACGGTATTTCCCTACCAGGTGCGCCCGGTGCCTGGCCTGGCCGGGAGCAATGACAATATTGAAAAGCTCGTATGGGAGCAAATCACGGGTCCATCGGCGGCGCGTAAGGCCGGAGTGGATCTCTTTCATGTGCCCTATTTCGCGCCGCCGCTCTTGCCTCGCACGCCGACGGTTGTTACGATCCATGATGTGATTCCCATGCGGCTGCCAGCGTATCAACCTGACACCAGAGTGAAGGCGTATATGAGCCTGATCTCTCAGGCCTCACACCGGGCACGCATGATTATTACCGTCTCGCAGCATGCTAAGCGCGATATTATAGAAGTCTTGAAATTGCCCGAAGAGCGCATTCGCGTGATTTACGAGGCGGCGGGCGATGAGTACAAGCCGGTGACTGACCCGCAGGTTTTGGCGGCGGCGCGTAAACGCTACGGGTTGAACGAACGCTATGTCTTCTACCTGGGCGGGCTGGACCAGCGCAAGAATGTGCCCCAGCTTGTACGAGCTTTTGCGCAGTTGCATGGGCAAATGGGCGATCCCAAGCTGCAATTGCTGATTGCGGGCAACCCGGATAAGCAGAAAGGGCCGCTCTTTCCCGATCCGCGCCCCGTTGCGGCGGACCTGGGGATGACGGGGCAGATCATTTATCGCTTTATCGAAGAAGAGGATAAGCCTGCCATCTATAGCGGTGCCAGCGTGTTTGTTTTCCCATCGCTCTACGAGGGCTTCGGTCTTGATCCTCTAGAGGCGATGAGCTGTGGCGCTCCCGTTGTCTGCTCGAATCGTTCGTCATTGCCAGAGGTTGTGGGGGATGCGGCCATTACCGTCGATCCAGAAAATCTGCGTGCCCTGGTTGAGGCGATGCGGCGCGTCCTCTCCGATAGCGAACTGCGTGCCGATTTGCAAACGCGTTCGCTCCAACGGGCCGTGCAATTTAGCTGGCGTAAAACAGCGACCGAAACGTTGGCAGTCTATGAAGAAACGCTGAAACGGGTTGCCATCACACGAAGAAAGAAATAGAACGATGCGCGTATTGATGATCTCAAAAGCCCTTGTTGCCGGAACCTCACAGCGCAAACTGGAAGAGCTGGCGAAATGTCCTGATGTTGAACTGACCCTGGTTACTCCTCCCTACTGGAAGAGCGATGATGGCAGCAAGCAGACGCTTGAGCGGCTCTATACCGATGGATATCAGATGATCGTGACGCCGATGACGCTCAATGGCAATTTCCACCTCCATTACTATCCACGTCTGCGTCAGATTATGCGGGAAGTGCGGCCAGATGTTGTGCATATCGATGAAGAACCCTATAATCTGGCAACCTACCATGCGATGCGACTGGCGGCGCGTCAGAAAGCTCCGGCCCTTTTCTTCACCTGGCAAAACCTCTATCGCAACTATCCACCACCATTTCGCCAGTTCGAACTCTACAACTATCGTCAAGCGGCAGCTGCCATTGCCGGGAATCGCGACGCGTCTGACGTATTACGCCGTAAAGGATATCGCGGTCCCATTCACATCATTCCACAGTTTGGCTTCGATACTACCATCTACCAGCGCAGCGAGCCACGACCCCCACGCTCTGCCAATGACCCGTTTACGATTGGCTTTATTGGTCGGCTCAAAGAAGAAAAAGGGCTTCCACTGATCGTTGAAGCTCTGACATTTTTACCAGAATGCTGTCAGGCCGTTTTTATCGGCAATGGGCCGATGAAAAGCGTCTTGCAGGAGCAGGCGGCAAAGCTAGGAGTGAGCGAACGCGTTATTTTCAAGCCCAGTGTGCCAACGTACGAAGTGCCGAAGGAAATGGAGCGGCTGAACGTATTTGTCCTGCCGTCGCTCTCGCGTCCGAACTGGATTGAGCAATTTGGCCGTGTGCTGGCTGAAGCGATGTCGTGCGAAACGCCAGTAATTGGCTCTAGCTCCGGCGAAATACCTTATGTTATAGACGATGCTGGTCTTGTTTTCAAAGAAGGCGATGCCAGGGCGTTGAGCGAGTGCATTCGTCGTCTGCTTGATGAGCCTGAATTCTATGCGGACCTGGCTAAGCGTGGTCGTCAGCGCGTCATAGACAACTACACACAGGAAAAAATCGCTCGTCAAACTTATGGGGTATACTTAGAGATGATGGAGGCTGTCCCCGCTACAGTCCGGCAAGAAGTGAACGAGCAGAGATAGTTGGAACTGACGGGACCAGGCCAGAATAGTGCATCAAAAATAGGGTACTACACTAGAGGAGCAGAGCACCTATGACCACAATTTCAGGCGTCGAGTTGATCCCAAGAAGTGTTTTGTTTGGCAATCCTGAAAAAGCGAATCCGCAAATCTCGCCGGATGGCACAAAAATGGCCTATCTGGCCCCTGTGAATAACGTGCTGAATATCTGGGTTGGCAAAGTGGGGGAGAATGACTACCATCCGGTGACGCAGGATACGGACAGAGGCGTACGCTTCTATTTCTGGGCGGCTGATAACAAACATGTCGTGTATATTCAGGATGTTGGCGGCAACGAGAACTGGCGACTCTATGCCACGAACCTGGAGACAAAAGAGACGCGGGATCTCACTCCTTTCGAAAACGTACAGGTGCAGGTGGTTGCGCACGATAAACACTTTCCTGATGAGCTGCTGATTGGCATGAACAAGGAGAATCCCCAGGTTCATGATGTTTATCACCTCAACCTGATCACGGGCGAGCTTACGCTCAGAGCAAAAAATCCCGGTAATATTGCTGATTGGGTCGCTGATACAGCGTTTAAGGTGCGCGGTGCTGTGGTGGCTACGCCAGATGGTGGGTTAGAACTGCTGATACGCGAGAATGAAGAGAGCGAATGGCAGAAAAAAGTGACCTGGGGACCAGACGAGGCGCTCAATAGCAGTCCACTCAACTTTACAAAGGACGGTCAATCGATCTATCTGCAAGATGCGCGTAACGCCAATGCGGGTCGCCTCGTCAAACTTCACCTGACGAGCGGCGATCTCTCCGTGATCGCGGAAGATCCCCACTATGACGTTGGGGCTGTGCTGACTAATCCTGATACCTATGAGGTGCAGGCCGTTGCTTTCAACAGGGATCGGATCGAATGGCAGGTGCTGGACGAAGCGATCAAGCCAGACTTTGACGCCATTCGCCAGATTCATGCGGGAGATTTCGGCAGCATCAATCGCGATGACGCCGACAATACCTGGGTGATTGCCTTCACCGCCGATAATGGACCGATTGCGTATTATGCTTACCATCGGCAAAAGCAAAAGGCGGAATACCTGTTTAGCAATCAATCCGATTTAAGCCACTATACCCTGACGAGCATGCAGCCCGTAACCTTTACCGCTCGTGATGGTCTGACCATTCATGGCTATCTCACCCTGCCGACCGGGAAAAACAAAAACCTGCCGATGGTGCTGAATGTGCATGGCGGACCCTGGGCGCGTAATGTCTGGGGATATAATCCCGAAGCGCAATGGCTTGCCAATCGGGGCTATGCTTGCTTCCAGGTAAACTATCGTGGTTCGACCGGCTATGGCAAAGACTTTTTGAATGCAGGCGATAAGGAGTGGGGACGCAATATGCATAACGACCTGGTTGATGCCGTCAACTGGGCTATCGAGCAGGGAATCGCCGAGCCGCAAAAAGTAGCCATTTACGGAGGATCGTATGGAGGCTATGCAGCTCTGGTTGGTGCCACTTTTACCCCTGACCTCTTCTGTTGTGCGGTAGACATCGTCGGGCCGAGCAGCCTGGTCACATTGATTAAAACCATCCCTCCTTACTGGTCAACCTTCCTTGCCACCTTCCATAAACGGGTCGGCAATCCAGAGACCGAGGAGGAATTTTTGCAATCGCGTTCTCCCCTGTTCAAAGTCGATCAGATCAAGATCCCGATGCTGATTGCTCAGGGGGCCAACGACCCACGAGTCAAGCAGGCCGAATCTGAGCAGATCATTGAGGCCATGAAGAGCAAGGGGATCAGCTATGAATACATGCTCTTCCCAGACGAGGGTCACGGGTTTGCCAAACCTGAAAACCGGATCAAATTCTATGCCGCAGCCGAAAAATTCCTTGCCAAACATCTTGGCGGACGCTACGAAGGGTAATGTAACGTAGGGGTAGCCCTTGCGGCTACCCTACGCGGATGGTGGTCCACTTTATGAGGAAAAAACTATGAATGATAACCCGATGATGGTATTTGGCGGCAGTGGAAGTTTACGGCTTACCAGGCGCATTTGTCAATACTTACAGATTGAGCAGGGGAAAAACAAGACGACCCGCTTCTCTGAAGGCAATATTTTTGTGAGTATTCAAGAGAATGTGCGGGGGCGTCATGTCTATATCGTCCAATCAACCGTTTTTCCGACCAATGATAACTTTGTAGAGCTGCTTTTCTGGATCGATGCGTTCAAGCGTGCGGGCGCGGAAACCGTTACCGTCCTCATTCCCTACTTCAGTTATGCTAAGGGCGACAAAAAGGACGAGCCGCGCGTCTCGATTCGGGCGCGTGTCTGTGCGGATGCCATTGAGGTGGCGGGAGCGGATCGCGTCGTGACGATGGACCTGCATGCGCCACAGATCCAGGGCTTCTTCCACGTACCCGTAGATAACCTGTATGCGCTGCCCATCTTATGTGAGCGCATCATCGCCTTGAAACTGCGCGACATGGTGATTGTCTCGCCCGATGTCGGTTTCGCCAAACAGGCCAGGCATTATGCATCCTGTCTTGGAGTTTCTATAGCCATCGCGGACAAAGAGCGGCGGGGCCATGATGAAAGGGCGGAGGTTTTGCAAATTATCGGTGATGTCAAAGATAAGGCCGCCGTCATCGTGGACGATTTTACCATCTCCGGGGGCACCCTTGCCAGCGTGGCAGCGATGCTAGTGAAGCAGGGGGCGCGCGAGGTTTATGCGGCGGTCACGCATGGGGTGCTCACCGGGGACGCGGTTGAGCGTATCGCTAACAGCCCGATCAAGCGCCTCTTCTTCACCGATACTGTCGAAAATCAACCGGTGCAATTTTCCGAAAAAATCGAAGTGGTCTCGGTCGCCTCGCTGTTTGGTGAAGCCATCAGGCGCATCCACAACCGTGAAAGCATCAGCGAGATGTTCCGCGAGTATTAGCGCGGAGCGGGCAGAAGAATAGGCATGAGAAAACGTCGTCGAATCTACGTTGATATAGTATAGACGGGGCACAAAATGAAGCTGGCGGATAGCCTTTTTTGGTTAAGGCCATACATCTTTCAGCAAGGCGAGAAGTAGATTGTATATGATCCATGTAATGCCGCATGGGTAGCGAAAGGTCCTGCGATTCACCTGTTGTAGGCATTTTATAGGCTCATTCGTTTTTAGGATCAAGAGCAGCAAACAATGTATCTGGCTAACCAGTTCCAGCATCATGACACAGCCGAATGGATGGTGTATAATGTAGCCGCTAATAGTAGCCTTAGTTAAGAGGAGTTCTCGCAATGAATGGTGACATGATAGGACGTGTCATCAAAGGGCGTTATAAGCTGATAGATGAGCGTGGGCGGGGCAGCTTTGCCACCGTGTACGTCGCGCGTGACCGAGAGAATAATCGTATCTATGCTATAAAGGTGATGCACATTGAACTCTCGAACGAAGAGGAACTGCTAGCTCGTTTCCAGAGGGAGGCGCATATCCTCCTGAATCTTAATGATCCCCATGTTGTGAGGATTATTGATTATGGGAATGATAACAATACGCATTATATCGTGATGGATTATATTGATGGTCAGAACCTGAAATATCACATGCTGCAGGAAGGCCAGATGGACCCACTGCATGCGTTCAATTATGTCCATCAAATTGCCGAGGGGCTGGATGCGGCTTATAAACAAGGGGTCGTGCATAGAGACATTAAACCGCAGAATATCCTCATCAACAGCAATGATATGGTGAAGATAACTGACTTCGGATTAGCGCGTAGCAGGGAGACCGTCACCCTGACTCAGTCCAACGTATTTATGGGCACGGCCTACTATATCTCGCCAGAGCAGGCGGAAAGTGGGCGTTCGGCGGATACTCGCTCTGATCTCTACTCTGTTGCAACCGTCTTGTTTGAAATGCTGACAGGTCGTCCTCCCTATGAGGGAGAGACGGCGGTAGACATTGTAATTAAGCACATGAATGACAAAGTTCCTTCAGCCTGTCGCTTACGTCCGGGTCTGCCTATCGAGGTAGATTATTTTCTGCAGAAGGCACTTGCCAAATCGCCAGCAGATCGCTACGCGACTCCTCGTGAGTTTATTGTCGCTCTTGAGCAATTACAAGAGCGTGTTCAGGCCATGCCACCAGTTGAGCGAGTCGCACGGTCTGAAAGTGAATCGAACGGAGCAAATGCGAGTTCTCCTAAGCTTGCGGCCACACCGCAAAAAGAGGCCCGTATTATTGTCGTTTCCAGTGGGCTGGCTATTCCATTGAGGGGTGATTTAATGGTAGTGGGAAGGCAAGACCCGACATTGGGGATATTCCCAGAGATTAACTTAGCGGACAAGACGGTTGGGCGGCGGCATGCGTATGTGCGTTATCAACAAGGAAAGTATACCGTTGAAGACCTTAATGCTCTGAATAAGACTCGCTTGAATGGAGTAATTTTGACACCACATGAGGAGCGCGCCCTCAAAGATGGCGATGTATTACGTTTTGGTAGTGTTGAGGTACGCTTTGAATTGCGATAAATGTGGTGCTGGCAAGTACTGAGTCGCAGTTGTAGGGGTGCCCTGGCGGGTGCCCGATCCAGATCGGGTGGCAGCAGGCTCGTTCCCGCGAAATTCGCTTCTGTGTATAAGACATCAGTGGGAGAGATGATACGCCGCCCCTATGACCAGAGGGGTGAACTGTTATGAGAGGATCATTGTTCATCGTTATTGCAGCAGGACTTCCTGTAACGATCCAGGTGGTTGTTATCGCTGCTGTTGTTATTATAGCCGTCGCGGTCGCTGGCTTCTTTCTGCTCCGACGCAGTAGTAAGAGCGCGAGCAAAGGGAAAGCTCCAGGCAGCGGTGCGAGCGATTGGCAGCGACAGCAGGCAGGCTCTGCTGCCTGGAATCAACAAGCGGGAGCCGGAGCCTGGGGACAGCAGCCGCAACAGCAACAGCAACCGGGAGCCTGGGGTATGCAAAATCAGCAGCAACAGCAGCCGGGAGCCTGGGGACAGCAGCAACCGGGAGCCTGGGGACAACAGCAGCAACAGCAACAGCAACCAGATGCCTGGGGACAACAGCAGCAACAGCCGCAGCAACCAGATGCCTGGGGAGCGCAAAATCCCGGTCAGCAACAAGCAACCAGTCCCTGGGGAGGGCAGAATAATCAGAGCCCGGCGCAACAACCTGCCTGGGGAGCGCAAAATGCCGCACCGGCAGCGAACCCCTGGGGAAGCGCGGCTCCGACCCAGAATCCGTGGGGGCAGCAGGGACAAGGAGCCGCAGCCCAGCAAGGGGCAGGAGGATGGGGTAGTCAACCACAACAGCAGGCCCAGTCTCCCTGGGATTCTGCACCAGCCGCAGCTCCGGCCCAGTCGTGGAATAGCATGCCTGGCAATCCCCAGGTGCAGCAGGGACAATCTGCTTTTGGAAGCAGTAATCCTTCTTGGAATCAACAGCCTGCCCAGGCAGCTCAAGATCCCTGGGCTGCACAGGCGGCAGCATCAGCCGCGCCTTCGTGGCAGCAGGGAGGCTTTGGGCAAAATATCTCCACTCCTGGTATGAAACCAGACTCAGGCGCATTGTTCGGCTCGATGGATGTAGATAAAACCGTCCTGCGGTCAGCAGGGGTTCCAGGGCAACAACAGGCGGCTGGCCTCGGCATTATCCGTGTCGAAGAGGGCAAGGAGCCAGGGCGCATTTACGAGATTCGCAAGGAATCGCTGAGCATCGGGCGAAGCCGCGAAAGCGACATTTTCCTTGAGGATCTGGCCGTTTCTCGCCTTCACGCTTCCATTCTGAATATGGGCAATGGGAGCTATGCATTGAAGGACGAGGGCAGCGCCAACGGGACAAAGGTCAATGGTCAACTGGTCAATAAGTATCAGACCTACCAATTGCAGGAAGGTGATCGTGTCCAACTCGGTCAAACCGTTCTCGTTTTTGCCAGGCGGTAAGATGGGGCTTGTCGGGCGCACTCATAGAACCGATGCCTGCACGAATGCGCCCACCAGCAGATAGAGAGGGAAGAAGCGGCACACGCGCATGGCATATTCACCAGAGTGTGGATGGATATGCGTCTGTTGCTCGACAATACCATGCAGCAAGACGATCTAATTGGAAAAATGCTTGGCAACTACCGTATCCTTAGCGCACTTGGGCAAGGAGGAATGGCGCGAGTCTATAAGGCGTATCAGGAAAATCTTGATCGTGAAGTGGCGGTAAAAGTTCTGCCTCCCTGGTATGCCGCAGACCGTAGCTTCGTGGAACGTTTCAACCTGGAAGCCCGATTGATTGCCAGGCTATCACACCCAAATATAGTGACGGTACATGACGCAAACGAGCAGCATGGTCATCTTTATATCGTGATGCAGCTAGTCAATGGAGGCACGCTGAAACACCGCCTCGATCAGTTGCAGAGCGAAGGCAAAGTGATGGATGTGGCGGAGGTTGTCTCCATCTTTACTCAACTTGCCGATGCGCTGGCGTATGCCCATAATCACGGCGTGATCCACCGCGATATTAAGCCGGTGAACGTGCTGATGGATAGCTCAGGGCGTCCCATCCTCTCTGATTTTGGCATTGCGAAGGTGCTCGCCAGCACGAAGACGAGCCTGACCCACCCAGGTGCGGGCGTGGGCACGCCAGAATATATGTCGCCAGAACAGTGCCAGGGAGGAGCAGTTGATGGGCGGGCCGATATTTACGCTCTGGGCGTGATGCTCTTTGAAGCTCAGACCGGGCGCACCCCTTTCAATGGAGATAATTATCCCGCTCTGGCCCATAGTCACATTTATGCTATGCCTCCCCGTCCAGGTTCGCTTAATCCGACGATCCATCCTGTGATTGAGCGCGTGATTACAACTGCGCTGATGAAAACGCCTCAGCAGCGTTTTCAGAAGGCATCCGATATGGCCGAAGCCCTGACGCAAGCCCTGTCCGTCAAGGTGCCTCAGCCCAGGTATCAGCCAATGCCGTATGTGATCCAGAAATCGCCTGTGCAGGACAGTTACCGGGGCACATTCCATCTCTGTGAGAAATGCCAGCACCTCAATAAGTCCTCGACGCGCTTCTGCACGCGCTGTGGCTTCCCGCTCAAGCAATGTACGTTATGTGGCGTCCATAATCCCGCCAATAATCGCTTTTGCACCAAGTGCGGTCAGCCACTATGAGGATACTGCGTTTGGATCGGCCTTCCTCACTGCGCGAGCTACAATCTAATAGACGTATTCGTCCGGTTGGGTGGCATAAAGACGCTCTAACGTCTTGCGTTGCTCGTCCATGCGTTTATGGTAAAGCATCGTGCGCTGCTCTGAACTCAATGAGAGCAAGGCCCGCACACGCTCTACGATAAAGCTCGGCTGCGTAGGTTTGGTGATATACTCAATGGCCCCCTCTTCAAAGCCCTGCAATTGTTCTTTTAAGTGGACAAGGGCGCTAACTACCAGCACAGGAATCTGTGGCACCAGGTGATTAGCGCGCAGCCAGTGCAAGACATCCCATCCAGAAACTGGTTGCATCATTAGATCAAGAATAATCAGGTGCGGCTTGAATTCGGGAATAACGCGAATTGCCTCTTGCCCGCTTGAAACTCCAAGAGCTTCAAAATCATGATGTTTTAAGAAAAAACAAAGTACCTGTTGAATAGCCGCCTCATCCTCAACCACAAGGACGCGGTATTTTTTTGCAGCTTCATACATATATTTCACCTCTTCTATCCACCAGCATACTGGATACAATATTTACGCACGGCTATGTCTTACCAGTGGGAAACGCACTTCAGCAACAGTATACTCCCTCGGCTGATCCTGGTGTCTGGCATTATCGTCACCTTGCCCAGCCGCTAACGTGCCGCAGACCATACGGCGGAGAAAAAACTTGCCTTTCAGATCCCCTATAAGATGTTTAATTAGAGAGAGTCCCAGCCCTTCAAATGCGCCGCTATCACCGCTTTCTTCCAATGGCAGTTCAAAGAGTGGTCCTTTGCCCGTATCAATGACCTGCACAATTGCCATCTCATACTCCTCACATCCTCGAATAATGACAGTGCCTCTGGACTCTCCAGCCAGGCCATGTTTAATGGCGTTGGAGATCATCTCGTTCATAACCAGGGCCAGGATGGTCACGGAGCGCGAAGGAATGACGATAGGACATGGCTCAACTTTGAACGTAATATGCTTATCGGGTGGACTCAAGTTGGCATGGGCCACACCGACAATTTTACGCGCGATATCATCGACGCGTGCCTCGCTTACATCCTCATGCGCAAGCAAATCATGGGTTGCGGCCAATCCCTGCACGCGGTTCACGCTCTCTGAGAGGATATTGCGTACTTCCAGCGATCTGGTGCGCCTGCGCTGCAAAGAAAGAATGCCAGCCACCGTGGCAAGGTTATTTTTGACGCGATGATGGAGTTCGCGCAAGAGCAGTGATTTTAGTTCGAGTCCGCGCCTCGTCTCTTCATAGAGGCGGGCGTTTTCGATGGCAATGGCGGCTTCGTTGGCAAAGGTAATCACTAACTGCATCTGCTCCCGACTGAGTAGATGGCGATGGCTACTGTAGATACAGATGCAACCAAGAATCTTCTGCTTAACCTTGAGAGGAACGCAGAGCACAGAGTGAATCTCGGAAGAGATAAACGGATCATCATGAATGAAGCAATGCTCATCGGTATGGAAGCAGTCAACTGCCATACTAAAGCGGCCAGATTGGACAGAGCGCCCGGCACAACACTGTCCCACACCAATTTGAATGCTGCTTGCCAGATTCCCGTTGAGACCGTAGTGGGCCAGGACGTGCAGGCGGCGTCGATCTGGATCAAGCTCAAAGATACAGGAACGTTCAGCGCCTGAAAGTTGCACTGCTTGCGTGGTAATAATTTGCAGCACTTCGTCCAGGTTCAGGGTAGAAGCGATGATGGATGAGACGCGATGCATCGTTGCCAGCTCTTGAATCTTGCGGCGCAGTTGCTCGTCTGTTTGCTCGTAAAGGCGACCATTCTCAATATTGATGGCGATGATACCTGCAACAACCTCGACAAAGCTGATTTCATCGCGCAGAAAATCGCGCGGCTCTCTAGATTGCACGCTAATGACGCCAATAAGGTGTTCATCATTGCCAAAGAAGATGATGGGCAGAGCCATCAAGCCGTGGAATTCGGTGGGGTAGGCGCGGGCCTCGTTAGCGAAATTCGCGTCGAGGAGAGCATCATTGACCAGCAAAGGACGCCCTTTGTCGGCTACCTGTCCGCTATACCCCTCGCCAAGCCGCAAGGTAAAGTGCATGCCACCAAATGGGCGCGGCCCGTTGGTAGCGCGTAATGTCAGCACGCGCTGTAAATCATCGTAGAAGAAAATGGAGCAAAGCTCGACATGCAGTTCTTCGGCCACCACCTGGGTGATAACCTCAAGAGTCTGATCGAGATCCATTGCGGAATTGCTCACGCCATTGATGCGTTGCAATGCAAGCAGACGATGCTCTAATTGTTGGGCAACATGACCACACTCAAGTGCAGATTGATCTGTAACCCGCTGGTAGCCGCGAGTGAGCGCGAGCACACAGAGCGAGTGCAGGTGGTACAGGCGTTCGATGGCAGCAAGCAGTTGCTCTGGTTGGGGAGCCAGAATTTGTTTGAGTTCAAGAGCGAGGGCATCGATGTAACGTTGCAGGCCGCTCAGGCGCGCGTCTAACTTGCCCCCCTGTTCCGCCAACCAGCGCCCGGACTGCTCGAAGCGCGTGGAGAATGTGTGGTAGTCGTCGCTAGAATCACGCTCTGATAGAGCGTGAAGGAGTAACCACGCATCGCTCCCCTCTTCGGGTCCATTACTATCACCTGAAACTTGCTGCAGGCTTACCCTCAGTCGGGCCATATGTTGTGCCAGGATTTGTTCTAAGCCAGCATCTTGTGTCACGTTTTTCCCCGTTTCCTGCTTCCCACACTAAATAACTATCCATCACCCTGCTTTTTATTGTAGTGGTGCGATCTACCAGTGTCAAGCCCAATATGGCCCCGCTCAAAGCTTTCCAAATCCGACAACTGTTTGTAGACGCAATAACGATAAAACGCTCGTGCTTTCGTACCGACCAGCTTTAGCGCGTCCAATTCATTGACCGTCCTTCCCCAGCGAATGCCAATCCCACCAGGGCAAGCGC
>DASTZT010000589.1:0-4950 GCA_035764225.1 Ktedonobacteraceae bacterium | reverse complement strand
CGCGCGTCCAGATTACATTGCCTCGGCTACTGGAGGCTTTGGCCCCGCTCATCGTCATAAACTCGTTGGCTGGAACATCGTAGGGCAGGTTGCGGTTGCCGTAGCCGAGCAGCATGGCGGGCCAGATGATGGTATGGAAGGGAATATTGTCTTTGCCGATGAAGTAGTAGGCTTTGACCGGCGGCTCAGCCTGCTCTGGCACCCACCAGGTTTTCCACGCTTCCGGCGTACCTTGCCGCTCTGCCCACTCCACCGAGGCGGAGAAATAGCCGATGACGGCATCAAACCAGACATAGATGCGTTTGTCTTCGTAACCTTCCAGGGGAATAGGGACGCCCCAATCCAGGTCACGCGTAATCGCCCGCGCCCGCAACCCCTCTTTCAGCCAGTTCAGCGCGAAAGCAGCGGTATTTGAGCGCCAGTGCTCCTTGCCGTTGGAAAGCCACTCCATTAGCGGCTCCTGCAACTTCGGCAGGTCCAGAAAGAAGTGATCGGTCTGGCGCATCTCTAGCTGGCTGGTCTTGCTGCCACACAAACGGCATTTGGCCTCAATAAGATCAACAGGATCGAGGGTATGGCCGCAGTTATCGCACTGATCTCCGCGAGCTGATGGGTAGTTGCAGTGGGGGCAGGTTCCCTCAATATAGCGATCAGGCAAAAAGCGGCGATCCGTTGGGCAATAGGGGGAGAGCATGGTATCTTTGAAAATATAGCCCTTCTCATAGAGGGTTAAAAAGAAATCTTGCGTAATGCGATAGTGATTTGGAGTGCCGGTCTCCGTATACAGATCCCAGGCGATGCCCAGCCTGTTCCAGATTTCACAGATCTGTTGATGGTAGCGAGCAACGAACTCGCGGGGGGTCAGTCCCTGCTGCTCCGATTCAACAAGGATCGGCGTTCCATGCTCATCGCTGCCGGAGACCATCAGCACATGATTGCCGACCAGGCGGTGATAGCGTGCAAAGGTATCGGCTGGCAGGTACGCGCCAGCAATTTGTCCGACGTGGGTGGAGCTTTTTGCATAAGGCCATGCTACGCAGACAAGGATATGTTCTTCCATATATTCTCCCGTCCAGTAAAAAGACTGTGTATTAGTTACCTATATAACGAGCATAAACAGAACGAGCGATTTGCTCATCATCGGTCCCTTTAATGATCGCTCGTGCATCGGGGAAAACCGTAATCTCGTAACCATCGACGATGAAGCGGAGCAAGAACTCGTTATAGCTTACCTCTCCAACCGGCTGTAAGCGTTCTGCCAGCGTGGCAAAGTCGATCCTGGTGCCGCGCCTGACGGCATTGTTACGCACCTGGACGGCATTGCGTCCGCACAAGCTGGTGCTGCTTCCACCGAGCGAATCGAGAAACTCGTACTGGTGTTGTCCGCAGGCGGGGCAATCGGGCTGGCGAGGAAGCTCGATGCGGTCAAAGGTATTTTCCCACAGGTCCATCCAGAGCATATCCCGGCTCACCTTCTCGCTCTTGAGCAAAATTTTGAGAGCTTCGGTTGAGGCGATCCCTGTGATCGCTCCCACGATCCCGTTCAGCACACCTGCCGTATCGCAGGTCGCCGTTGTGCCGGGAAGTGGCATTTCTGGGAAGGCGCAGCGCAGGCATGCCGTATCGCCTGGCAGGATATTCATGGTAACGCCGTAAGATGCGATCACGCCACTATAAATCCAGGGGCGTTGATACTTGACGCATACATCGTTGATCAGGTAACGGGTCTCGAAATTATCGGTGGCGTCCAGCACCAGATCGGTAGCGCGTACTAGCGACTCAATGCCATCGGCATTAATATCTTCGATCAGGGTCTCTATTTTCACCTCACTATTGATGCGCCGGAGTTTCTCCGCAGCGGCAACCGCTTTGGGCAAACGCCGCGCAATGTCCTCCTCATCAAAGAGAATCTGGCGCTGCAAATTGTTGAGTTCGATATAGTCGCGATCCGCAATCACCAGATGACCAATCCCGGCGCGACATAAATTATTTGCCAGAACAGTGCCAAGCGCGCCACAGCCAATGATCGTCACTGAGGCCGTGCTCAGACGCTCCTGTCCCTCTTTGCCTATCGGTCCAAACAACGTTTGTCGCGAATAGCGGTCGAGCATTGTCTCCTCCCTTACCCTTGAAAAACAGTTGCGAACGCCGCTGATTCGCGACTAGCCCCGGCGCGGCTACTCTGCATCCTCTGGCGGGTTGGAGCGCCTGGACTCACGCAACTGAATAGCAGCTATGCAGATCGGTACGTTTCTGCTATTTTAACATAGATGCGAAAAATAGGATATCTGTTCGTGTACTTATTTAGGGGGATGAGAGGAGGAATCATCCTGACTCAGGGGTTGACCCGGAATGTGATCCAAATTTATCAGCTTGCAGGACATGCTAATCTATCAGTTATGATAGAAATAGGACGGACTTATTACAAAATAAAGCAAAGAAGGCGTAGCATTAGGCGGTGTAATAGTACGAAAATATGGCGTCAGTTGGCAGGAGCGCGTAACTGTGTTACAATGCGAAAGGTGCAGTAACTTTTCTGGTCCCTGTAACTAGTGCGTTATGTCGAGGCTACTTGACCCGCGTAAGCGGTGGGGTTGAGCTGTTCCCCACCAACAACGGCTCGGCTCCCTCTAAAGGGATAGAAGCTAGAGGTACAGGTTTGCCTGCGGGCACCTTTCTTTCTTCCCGCAAAAGGCGTGCGGGTTTCCAGAAAGGTTTTTCTATGAGCGACGGAAATGCAGTGAAAAAGGTATTAGTGATCGATGACAATCCGACGATTGTAGAACTGATCAAATATGCGGTAAATCTACAAGGAACGTATGATGTCATTGTCGCGTATGATGGGGCGCAGGGGTTGGAGCAGGTGTATGCAGAACAGCCCGATTGTGTGATCATCGACGTGAAAATGCCACGAATGGATGGATACCAATTAGTACGTTGTTTGCGTGGTGATGCCCGAACTGCAGACACGCCTTTGATAATATTGAGCGCCATGACGCGAGAAGAAGATCAAATGACGGGCTTGCTTTCTGGAGCCGACGAATATCTTACGAAGCCATTTAAACCAACAGCTTTGAATGAAGCTATCGAGCGGGTATTACGCCTGACGCCGGGAGAGCGCCAACGCCGTATAGATCACCTGGTACAAACCCAAACCGAGCGGGAATAGAGACTGTGCGCAGCAACTTCGGTTGTCTTGCGCTCGACCCTGCTATAAATGTAAATACGTATGGGGCGACTCTTCCCTCCCATTCTATGTTTTGAGGAGCATGCCCTGTGTCGCAGACTGCCCAATCGATGCGCGTAGCTCATGAATCACAGGCATTACGCAGATTAAATATCCTTTTCGTAGACAGCGATCCAAATATACGTGAGAGGATGCAGCAAGCGTTAGGTAACGTCTTCGCTCTACGATGTGTTGCCTCTGTCGCTGAGGCGAAAGAATACCTGAGTGTGTTTCTACCGGATGTCTTAATCTCTGAAGTGGTGCTGAATCAAGAAAGTGGCTTAGATCTTTGTCATTATGTCCGTAATACCGCCTCTTTACGGCATCTCCCCATTATGTTGTTGACCTCGTTGACAACGCTACAGGATAAGGTGACCGGCTTTGAGGCTGGCGCTGATGATTACGTCGTCAAGCCATTCGATGCCCATCATTTGCAGGCCCGCATCCGATTATTATATCGTATTAAACGAATCGAACGGCGGACAGGCTTCTAGCTTTCTCCGCCGTTTTCCGAGTTTGGCACCTGTTTTGTGCTTTATCCTGGGAAGTGGCAGGCTGCGTAATGGTTACTCTGCTTCTGCTCCAGGGGTGGGATGATCTCTCGGCAGATGGCCTGCGCTTTCCAGCAACGGGGGTGAAAGTTACAGCCGCTGGGTGGATTGACAGGACTGGGGACATCACCCTCCAGAATGATCCGCTTACGTCGTGACTCAATCTCTGGATTTGGTACCGGGACTGCGGAGAGGAGCGCCTGAGTGTAGGGATGCAGGGGCGTCTCGTACAAGGACTCGCTCTTAGCCAACTCCACGATACGCCCAAGATACATCACCGCGACACGGTCGCTAATGTGTTTTACCACCGAAAGGTTGTGGGCGACAAATAAATAGGTGAGGCCAAATTTCCCTTGCAAGTCTTGCAAAAGATTGAGCACCTGGGCCTGGATCGAGACATCCAGCGCGGAAACGGGCTCGTCGGCAACGATAAAGGATGGATGCAGAGCTAACGCGCGAGCAATCCCGATACGCTGACGCTGGCCACCGCTAAACTCGTGGGCAAAGCGGTTGACGTAGTAGGGATTCAGCCCGACGATGTCCAACAGGCGTGCCACCTCGCTGCGAATCTGCTGGGAATTGCCACGTTTGAAGTTTTCCAGTGGCTCGGCGATGATCTGTCCAACGGTATAACGTGGATCGAGCGAGCCGTAAGGGTCTTGAAAGATCATCTGCATATTGGCGCGTCTGGAGCGTATCTCGTTCGTCGAGAGCTTTGTGAGTTCAACGCCATCTAATTTGACGCTACCTGCTGTAGGTCTGATGAGCTGGAGGATCGCGCGTCCAGTGGTTGATTTCCCGCAACCGCTCTCGCCTACCAGTCCGAGGGTTTCGCCACGACGGATAAAGAGGTCAACGCCATCGACTGCTTTTACCTGCGCCACAGCACGGCCCAGCAGACCGCCTTTGACGGGAAAGTGGACTTTTAGCCCTTTGACCTCAACGAGCGTTGTGCCTGCCTGTCTGGCCATTTCAGTATTTTGTAACATACAAAACCTCTTCTAGTTTGGATAGAAGCAAGCTGCAACCTGCTCGCCGCGACCAACGGGTTTCAATTCCGGGCGCTCTTGAAGACAACGATTCTGCACTTTTGGACAACGCGCGGCATAGGGACAGCCTACGGGAACGTTGATCAGATCGGGGGGCTGGCCCGCGATTGGTGTGAGCTTCGTA
>DASTZT010000588.1:0-7258 GCA_035764225.1 Ktedonobacteraceae bacterium | reverse complement strand
CATGCTGGTGGATATATTCAACGGCGCTTTGCATCGCTGCCAGATCCATATTGTCGAGCAACACGACATCCGCGCCAGCTTCTAACGCCTGCTGCACTTCCGCGAAGGTCTCACACTCGATCTCGATCTTCAGCAGGTGCGGTGCGGTGCGGCGTGCCGCGACAATGGCCTGTGCAATCCCTCCGGCTGCTTTAATATGGTTATCTTTGATCAACACGCCATCGCTTAAGCCAAAGCGATGATTTTGTCCGCCGCCCATCTGCACAGCATATTTCTCCAGGCTGCGCAATCCAGGCGTTGTTTTGCGCGTGTCGAGAATACGCGCCTGCGTGCCTTCAATGGCATGCACACAGCGAGCCGTGAGTGTCGCAATGCCGGAGAGCCGACCGAGGAAGTTGAGCGCAACACGTTCAGCACTTAAGATGGCACGCGCCGGGCCACTCAACTGAGCCAGAGCTTCTCCCGCCTGGACGCTAGCGCCATCCTGAACCAGTAAATTGATGGCAACCCGTTCATCAAGGGTGCGAAAGGTTTCAGCGGCAATGGATAGCCCGGCCACAACGCCAGCCTGACGAGCAATGATGATGCCATCTATCCATTGGCCCTCAGGCACGGTGCTTAGCGTTGTAATATCAGCCGCCGCCCCATCTTCCTCCAGAGCGCGTTTGATTAGATCAACTGGTGGCTTAAACATGCTGTTTTCCCTCTATTTGTAATGGCGTTGGTGTAAGAGTATCAGCGCCGCGTAGGTGAAAAGCGTAGTGATGACCAGCTTCCTGTGGAGCGGTGAATTGATAATCCTGACGCCAGTGACTTCCCCGGCTCTCGCGCCGTTCTAACGCTGCCACAATCACAAACTCCGCTACTTGTAGCAAATTGATCGTCTCAGCTTGCTGCGGCTTCATCGTGGCATGCGGCAACGGCTCATCGTCACCCTTCAACAAGGTACGGCAGAGGGACTGCACCTGTTGGCGCGCCTCCAGCAGTCCTTGCTCATCGCGCACGAGCGAAACAAACTGCCACATAATTTGCTGAAGCTGCTGCCGCACAAGCTGAATTGAGCGATCATCCGCATTGCCGGACATTAAGTCATGGGTCAGAGAGACATCACAGGGAAGAAATGTGGTCGCCTTCCGCAAAGACTGTTTATCATGAACAGCGGACCCCGCATGCTTGCTAATCAGGCCGTCAGCCAGGCGCACGCCATAGACCAGCCCTTCCAGCAGCGAATTGCTGGCTAACCTGTTTGCGCCATGCACACCAGTACAGGCTACTTCGCCTACCGCATAGAGTCCTGGTAGGGTTGTTTGTCCATAGGTATTGACTAATACCCCACCCATGCAATAGTGCGCGGCAGGAGCGACAGGCAGCAGATCAGTAGCCAGATCAAGCCCGTGCTGACGACAGATGGCGGAAATAGTAGGGAAGCGAGCATGCATTTTTTCAGCAGGTAAATGGCGCAGATCAAGATACTGATATTCGGTCTGCTCTGCCAACATCTCGCTTAAGATCGCGCGTGCCACCACATCTCGTGGGGCCAGCTCGGCCTGAGAGCTGTAGCGCGGCATAAAGCGTTCTCCGGCATGATTGCGCAGATAGGCCCCTTCCCCGCGCACCGCCTCCGAAATGAGGTGAGAGGTATGATGGACCAGCAAAACGGTCGGATGGAACTGCATAAATTCAAGATCGGCCAGAGCCGCTCCCGCTCGTAAAGCCAGAGCTAAGCCATCGGCAGTGGCACCAGATGGATTCGAGGTACGCAGCCAGAGGCCACCAGCGCCTCCGTTCGCCAGGACGGTCGCATGTGCTCGGAGCGTGAAGAGCCGTCCAGCGCGATCAATGGCCTGTAGGCCAACGCAGGTACCGTCTTGCATCAGCAGTTCATTTACATACGTCTCTTCATACAAAACAACCGAAGAACGCGCCCGCAAAGCAGCGATCAATGCACGCTCAATCTCTGCTCCGGTAGCATCACCACCAGCATGCAGCACCCGCCAACGACTATGTGCTCCTTCGCGGCCCAACATCAGCCCGTCGGCAGTCATGTGCCCATCGCTTCCCGGCTGCGCCTTATCAAAATGGACTCCTATTTGCATCAGCCACTGCACAGCGGCTGGGGCCTGCTCTACCAGAATACGAACAGCATCCTCATCGCATAAACCGACACCAGCTGCAATGGTATCATGGAAATGGAGTTGAGGGTTGTCATCCTCTCCCAGCGCCACCGCCAACCCTCCCTGGGCATAACGCGTATTGCTTTCGCCTAACTGACCTTTGGTAAAAAGCGCAACTCGCAGATGTTTCGGTAGACGCAAGGCCACCGAAAGACCTGCAATGCCACCTCCAACGATAGCGACATCAAATGGTTGGCTATCGACCATACCTTTCTCTCCCTTGCATAAGTGTAAATTGTACACTTACAAGTCTGACAAAAGAAAAGTGTTTTTTATACACTAACCCTTGCGGTCAAGTATACCAGAGAATCACGCTAAATACAAGGGCGTCACAGTGCTAAACAAGAGATTTGCGGAAATCAAAATGGCTATATGATATTTTTTGTAATTTTGGAGCTTCTTAAACGTTAGTAATAATGATATAATTTTTTCGAACAGCGGAATGCATCGACTCGATATTACAGGAGATACGACTTGAATATCAATCAGAGTATACGCAAACTATCAATATTGTTTATTGCATTGTTCATTGCATTAAGCGCGGGATTGGTTTACTGGCAGGTTGTCGTCGCACAGGCGGTTACCGGGAATGTGCATAATGGGCGCATATGTATGACTGATAAAGCACCTAAGCGTGGGCGCATCTTTGATCGCAACGGTGTGTTGCTCGCCGAATCTGTACCCGGTAAATTCTGTGGTTATCAGCGCATCTACTACCTCAAGGACTATCCTTCGCTGGCAGGATTAATTGGTTATTATATTAGCCCGCTCTATTCCTCTTCGGGGATCGAACGCCAGTATGATGACTACCTCAGTGGACGGGTGGGGGCAACGGCGTTAGGCAATACGATCAATGAGACCCTGCATCGCCCTATCGTTGGCGACGATATCTACCTGACCATCGACACGCGGATTCAGAAACAGTTAGACTACGATTTTGATCATTTCTCTCCGATTCCAGACCAATTCAATGTCTATAAGACGGACCGGGCTTCTGCGATTGTCTCCGACCCGCATACGGGCGAGATTCTGGCGATGCTGAGCCGCCCAACCTTCGATTCGAACCGAGTCGCAGCTGGAGACCTGGATTACTTCTCCTCCCTGGAAAAAAATCCTGAGCAGCCGTTGCTGGAACGTCCTTTACAGGCAACGTATGTACCAGGTTCAATTTACAAAACCGTGACGCTGATGGCGGCGCTCGATTCCGGCCATGCTCAATTGACCGATCCCTTCTATAACGACAAGCAGCCCGGTCATCCCCAGGCCATTGGGCCGATCACGCTTGGACATGGGGACGAGACAGAAACCTTTGGCCCAAGCGGCAATAATATCGACGGCTATACCTTCCACTATCCGATAGATCTGCGCTATGGCTACACCCATTCCGACAATATCATCTTTGCCCAGGTTGGAATAAATACGGGTGAGAGCACCTGGCTTGACTATAACAGCCGTTTCTACGTTGGCAAAGACATCCCGTTTGACTTGCCAGTCACGGTCAGCCAGGTGACACGACCAAATGGTCAACCGCTGGGCACTAATGGATTGGGTGAAAATGCTTTCGGGCAGGGCTTTAATAGAGTCACGCCCATGCAAATGACAATGTTTGATAACGGCGTTGCGAATAATGGCACATTGATGCGCCCAATGCTGATCAAAAAGATCGTTGATCCCAATGGTAGCGTCATCTCATCGCCTGATCCTGAAACGCTCGGAACGCCCATCAGTTCCACAACAGCCAGTCAGGTGCGCGATGCCATGTATGGTGTTGTGCAGTGTGGCTCAGGCCGTTTCGGTCCCACAGCTGCCTACCCGCCCTTGCTCAATACTTCTCCTTATGGGATCATTGCTAAAACTGGTACAGGTCAGGCTGGAGGGCCAGTTGGTGCGCAGGCGTGGCTGCTGACGCAGGCTCCCTATCAGAATCCTCAACTGACGATAGTCGCGATGAAAGAGAATGGAGGCGAAGCTGGATCAGCCGTCGGTCCCTGGCTGACGCATGTATACGATGATGTCTTCTCCAATATCATTAAAATCAATCCAGTGACTCCGGCCTCACCGAACTATTGTGCTCAGACTGGCCTGTTGCAATAAAGCCGGTCTGCTTCTCATCGAGGCTTCGCGGCACATGCTCTTTAATTTCGGCTATAAGAAATTGTCTGCGAAGCCTTCCCCACTGTGATAGATGGTTGGCTTGCCAGCGCGATAGACTACTACTGAGCCTTGACCATAGACTCGCCAGCCTGTTTTGCTGCCAGCTCCACCATCATCAAGCATGCCAGTGCGCTCATCGATCCCAAGTAACGCGACTTCGGGCAATAATGCGCCCAGTTGTTGCGCCCAGCCTTTGCCAAAGGTGTTGTGATGGGGTAAGACGCAGGCATGAGGGACCAGATTCAGGCCATCAACGATGCGCCGCCGGGATGGATCATAGTAATATTGGCAGAGCACCATTGCTCCGGCGCTACTGCCTGCAATCACGGCTCCCGCTTCATATGCCGCGAGCATCGCATCCCAGCTTGCGCTCTGTGCCAACGTTTCGCCAAGATAGCCGGTGAAGCCGCCAAGTAGATAGATAAGGCGGGATGTGCTAATGGCTGCGACAATGCCGGGATCGTTGGCGGATGCTTTGTCGATGAGGGGAAGCGCCTCAACCTGAGTGGCTCCAAGATGACGAAACCAGCTGACGCCATTGCTTCCTGCCCGCCGATGATTGTTATCAGGAGCGGCGGCAGTGGGGATAATACAAACAGGCGTATCAAAGCCGCCCGCCAGTTCAATAGCTCGCTGGTCCGGTTCGGCCATCAGGCCACCAAATTCCGCTCCCCCTTCCAAAAGGATATATCCGGTCATATTACCTCTTCAGTTCGTCAAATACGTTCTCTTTGAGAGAAGTTCCTGGCTTTTATCAGATAGTGACCACTATATCATATCCTGTTCGATTTTTTGAGAGAAAAAGATAGCCCCAGGAGGATGCTCCTGAGGCTACCGAGTGGCATACTACAAATTACTTAGTGAGATAGACGCTCGTCAGGTCAACGACGCCCGATGGATACAACGGATAGTTTTTGACGTTACTGGTCGTCGTTTGAGCAACGGCACCATGAGTAAGGAAGACGCGCGAAGCGTCCTGCACAATGATGTTCTGCGCCTGCTGATAGAAGGGGACACGCTGAGCCTGATCGAGAGTCGTGCGTCCAGAGTTGAGCAGACTATCAACCTGCGCATTCGCATACTTGGTGTAATTGAAGCCACCTGTGCTATAGAACATCGCGTACATTGTCCCATCAGGGTCAACCGAACCGGTCCAGCCCACTAGCAGGGACTGATAGTTGAAGGTCTGGAAATCAGTCACCAGCGTGGCAAATGTCTCTTGCTTGAGGCTAATGTTGATGCCAACAGCCTGCAACTGCGACTGGATGAACTGAGCCTCCTGTAAGATCGTTGGATTCCCACTCGAAATTACAAGCGGGAAGGAGACGTTGGATACTCCCGATTGTGCCAGTTCCGCCTTTGCCTTATTGAGATCGAAGGTAATGCCCGCGAAGTTTTTATCGTAGGCCCAGGAAGCTGGCGACAGAGGCCCCTTCGCCACAAAGCCAACGCCCTGTAAAACGTGGTCAAGGATTTCCTGGCGGTTAATGGCATAGGCGATGGCCCTACGCACATGCACGTTATTCAGCGGAGGCTGGGACACATTCAGTTGAATACTGGAAAAACCAGGACTGGTAACCTGCCGATAGGTCAGGGTAGGATTACTTTTCGCCTGGACAACATCGTTGGGATCGATGCCTGTGGCGATCTGAACCTGGGCAGTCTCCAGGTTATTGTACATGACCTGAAGATTGGTGATGGTACGAAAACGAATGGATTGCAGGTATGGCAAGCGGTTGCCCTGAGCATCTTTCTTCCAGTAGTTGGGGTTGGCCTTGAGCAACAGGTGGTCGCCCTTGATCCATTCCACAAAGATAAATGCACCACTACCAGCATTCACCGGCGCGTTTACCAGGTTCTTGCCCAGACTCTTGACAGCCGTTGGCGATAACATCGTGCCAACAGCGCCTGTGAGGACGTTGAGCATAGGAGCATAGGGCTGCTTCAGCTTAATCTGAACCTGAAAATCGCCCGTCTTCTGCACAGAAACGATAGGAGCAACATCGGTAAAACGAGGAGAGGCTGGATCATTGAGGAAGCGGCTGATATTGAAGACCACAGCATCAGCATTGAAGGGAGTGCCATCCTGGAACTTCACATCATTACGCAAGGTAAGATTTAAAACCGTTGGTGAAGCAAAGGTATAGCTTGTGGCCAAATCTGGCTGGATCTTGCTATTGACATCGTACTTTAGGAGAGTGTCGTACATGTTTACCATCACGTCAGCATCATAGAGCGATGCCGAGGTGAGCGGGTCCATTGAAGCAGGCTCTGCAACCAGACCTTCGACGATATTGCCACCTTTCGTCGGGGTATTACTGGACTGATTGCCTGTACTTGGGGGAGTCTGGCCGCCGCAGGCAGCTAGGACAAAAATACAAGCAAGAAGAATAGCGATAAGTGGGGCCCACACCTTTCGCCTGGAAAAAACCATTGGAACCTGGCTTTGCAGCGATTGCAGCATAATCCAGCACCTCCATGCGATGTCAAAACATCAATTAATCGACACATTTCAATGTTGATGAGGCGGAAAGACACGCGGGAAATACATCATACCTCTCGCATGTCACAGAACAAAAGGCACGATAATAGAGTGAAGGCCGTTTGGCCCTCAAAAGTAAGTACGAACTCAGGTTACAGTTAGCGATGCTTGATAGCTATTTTACGATATTTTGTGAGCTATCGCTAGTGTTTTGACTACGATCCTCCAAAGATGCCGGGAAAGAGCGTACTCAGAACAATTAAGAGCGTTAACACTGTCATAGCAATGGTCGTAAACCAGGCGATCAGGTTGAGGATACGCCCATTGACATAACGGCCCATCAAGCGACGATCATTGCAGAGCATAATCATCAGCACCAGGACAAGCGGCAAAAGCATGCCCCCTACGACGTTGGGCAGATTGAGCACAAAGACAAGGCGATCTTTGG
>DASTZT010000587.1:0-2974 GCA_035764225.1 Ktedonobacteraceae bacterium | reverse complement strand
TTGTCACATCGTCGGCGTGCGACCAACACGCCTGAAACGGTGCAGGATCACCCATGAGGTACTGCTGTGATACCTTTTGCACACGATCAACGAACTGGCGCAGGTCTTCTTGCGCAGACATCGCATTGTCTCCTTCCCGATTGGCGAGCAGATGGAACGAATATAGACACTGCCTTATCATACCATGTCATCAAAGAGCAGCATCCTCTGGGACTGACAAACTCATTGCTCTCTACACGGCCTACAGAATCAGCCTCTTTCCGCACGCCGTCAATCAATACACGTAAACAAGCATGGAGAAAGTCCTTAGTCCATTTATCAGGGTGCTTAGCTTTATCGCAGCATATCGTATATAATAACATTTCAGGAGCATCTTCCCTAAGGAGTCACTATGCAGATCGCTTTCGTTATCTACAACGGCATGACGGCCCTGGATTTTATTGGCATGTACGATCCAGTGACGCGGCTCAAAACGATGGGCTTTATAGATGGTTTGAGCTGGGATATCTGCGCCTACACACCAGAGGTACGAGATGGCGCAGGCCTGCTCTTTACCCCAACCAGAGTCGGGACTTCGCTACATGATTATGCAATAATACTTGTGCCGGGCGGCTTCAGCACGCGCGAGATGATGAATGACGAGGAGTTTATCACCTGGCTTAAGACAGCTGCTCCTTGCCAGCGTAAAGTCTCGGTCTGTACCGGCTCGCTTTTATGGGGTGCGGCAGGCTTCTTGCAGGGGAAAAAGGCCACAACCCATCCAATGGCCTTCTCCGATTTGCAACCCTATTGCGCCCAGATATTGGACCAGCGCATCGTTGACGAAGGCGATATTATCACTGCCAGAGGCGTTGCTTCCGCGCTTGACCTGGGGCTATACCTGTGCGAAAAGCTGTCTGGCCACGAAGTCAAAGAGCGCATCCGCCGCCAGATGGACTATTTGACCTGACCACTGCACTCAGGAGTCGGGAGAACATCCTGAGTAGAGTTCAACTAATGTGTTGCATTTTTTCCTTATAATCTATATACTAGGTAATGTATTACTATTCTGGTGAAAACGGTTTTATCAAAAAATGCCTCATCACAACAAGCCATTCACAGCTCTAACAAAGAAAAGGAGTATCCTCTATGCGACCAGATGGCGGCGACGACACCGTAGCTGTTACCCCCAAAGATTTGCAAGATAAAGCGGGCCTGTTCAATAAAGCCTCAAGCGATATGCTGGACCTGGAGGTCTCGTTGAATACCGATGCTACCAACCTCATCAACGAAATGTCCAGCGTACTCAATCAATCGCCCGATGCCTTGCAACGTTTCTTCAATCGCTGGCGTACTTCCTTGCTCAGCCTCTCCGATGCCTACCTCTCAATTAGCTATAACCTGACAAACGTGGCAAATGGTGCTCAGACCTGGGATGACAACGCTGCGAATATGTACAATGGGTCAGACACCCCCCATCAAAAAGGCGGAATGCGTATTCAATAATGCCCGCTTTGTAGAAGGAGTTAGAGCATCGATGGATCTTAATGCATTACAGAATCTGGTCAACCACCTGAACGATAAATCGAAAAAGTTCTCTGATGCCTCCAAAACTATCCTGGATCGCGCCAAAAGCCTGGACTATGCAGCTCAGGATCTGACCGTCAATCCCAGTTCCTGGGTCGGCAAGGGCGCAAAAGCCTTTCAGCGTTCCTGGGTACGTTTTCATGGCGACACCCTCAGTTCCGCCATCAACTTAGACACCACCTCAAACGTGCTGAGCAAGCTGGCAAGCGATCTCCAGGGCCATATCGATAAGATCAATGACCTCAACGCACAAATGGCAGCTATGAGCGGTTTGACCATCGGGCTGGTCGTTGTGGATGTCTTGCAGCTCGGCCTGGACCCCGTAACCGACGCAGCCACAGGAGCCTCCGGCGCAGGAGACGCAGCTATTATGAGCGAGATTAGCGCGGAGGAAGATGCCATTGCTGAGTTAGATAGCACAATTGCCAGTGAGATTGAACAGGTGACGGCCCAGATCGAAGACAGCACACAGCTTAGCCAATTAGATTTATCTGCGACCGATTTAAACGAACTGGAGCAGTTTGAAGGAGATCTGACGCTAGAAGAACAGGGACTGATTGATCCTTCCACAGAAGCTGATTTCATCCCTGATGGACTGGTTCAGGGTGGCGGCTTCCCAGAAGCCCAGAGGCTGCCCTACGATCCGCCAGGCGATGTTTTCGAGCAAACTTATGACGGCTCATGCCTTGCGTCATGTTGTAAAATGATTCTTTCCGACGATGGGATTGAGCAACCAGAAGCCTATATTCGTACAGCCGCAGACGTTGATGCGCAGCAGGGAGGGTATTTAAGTAATGCCCCTGATGCTCTTGATGCTCTTGGAAGCCCTAATAGCTATACATATGAAACAAATATGACGCTGAATCAGCTTGAGGATGCGACAGCTAGCGGTAAGTCTGCTATCGTTTCTATGGACTTGCCACAAGGCGGTTTACATGCCATTGTGGTTGATGGAGTCGAGGATGGTATGGTCCTTATCCGTGATCCCGCAGGAGAAGCATATAAAGTGACGATAGAAGATTTTCTTAAATTATGGAACGGTAAAGCTGTGATACCCACGCCATAAAAGAGAGGCATTTTCGGTAGAGAGTTAGCGAGGGATGAGAGCCTGAAATGAGAAAAATGGAGACAATGAAATGATGTATGATATTTACCTTTCTATGGGAGGTCGAGCGTTGCCCGACCTGAGTGACCTGCTCCAAGCAGTGCCAGCATTAGCAGAGCAGCCACTGCAACAAAAGATCATGCAACGCTCACCAAAACCTGGCTTTCTAGGACTCGACCTTACAAGCGATCAGGCGAGAACGTTGATGCAACGTTTAAAAGCTCAGAAGGCTGTAGGGTATCCGGTCCCCTCAGCATATCGGCAGCCAAAGATCACTATAGAGCAGGCCACATCTATTGCCAG
>DASTZT010000586.1:0-9310 GCA_035764225.1 Ktedonobacteraceae bacterium | reverse complement strand
TTGGCAATCCATGCTGCTGATTATCCTGGTCGCTCAACTGTTTTTCGGCCTCTCCAGCGAAGGGTATGATCGGCTCTCGACGGCCCATCTGTTGGCTAACTTCACGTTCCCGACCTTGTGGCAGCTCAAGCCCGTTGCCTGGTTTGGCATCTTCTCTATTGCCGGGACGCTGCTCAGCCTGACGATTACCGAGCTTATCAAGCGGCGGCTCGATCTCAACAATCAGCGTATGGCGATAGCCGCGCTTTTCAGCTTGAACCTGTTGAATATCGTCTGCATTCTCGTTTTTGCCCTGACCGGAAACTTTTGGCTTGCGGTGCTGGCCTATCTCAGCTATGCTAGCTTCCGTAGCGCCATGCGCCCCGTCTGGATGACCTGGATGACGCGCAACACCGATGCCGGGACGCGAGCGACGGTGATCTCTTTAGTCGGTCAGGTAGATGCGCTTGGGCAGATCGCAGGCGGCCCGCCCGTTGGCTATATCGGTAACGCGTTCTCTTTGCGAACTGCTCTCGCGACTGTAAGCGTCATTCTTTCGCCTGTGCTGCTGCTCTTCGCGTATGCGTGGCGCAAGGCTGTGCCAAAGGGGGAGCCTGTTGAGGAGGACAGAGTATCAGAGCCGGTTTAAAGATTAGGCTCCCATCTTGCTAATCTCTAACATCCATTCTATTGTATAGGGGGAGAGCATAGCTCTTCCCTGTACAGTCATCAGTAATGTGAGAAAGGCGAAATTGTATGTTACCCTGGTCTGTCGATTTTCAAGGGCGGTATGAAGAGACGATGTTCAACAGTGAGGTGCTCAAAAATAATCCTCTGCACGATCCAGCCGAGCGACCCCTCTGGGTGTATCTCCCGCCTGGCTATGATGAGCAGCCCGAACGCCGCTATCCCGCCGTCTATGTGATCCAGGGCTTGACGGGTCAGCTCGATATGTGGCGTAACCGCGCCCCATTTAGAAAAAGCTTTCCCGAACTCGCCGATGAGCTTTTTGCGCGGGGTGAGGCTCCTCCCTGCATTGTCGTCTGGGTGGACTGCTGGACCTCACTGGGCGGCAGCCAGTTCTTGGATTCGCCTGCGACTGGTCGTTATCATACCTATTTGTGCGATGAGATTGTTCCCTGGGTCGATGCCCACTATCGCACTCTGCCCAGTCGCGAGCATCGGGGCATTATGGGCAAGTCGAGCGGAGGCTATGGGGCGATGGTGACGCCGATGCTGCGCCCCGACCAGTGGGGAGGATTGGCCACCCACGCGGGCGATGCCTTGTTTGAAATCTGCTATCTCCCCGATTTTCGCGATGGCGTGCGTACTTTGAGGGATCGTTATGCAGGCTCGTTTGAGAAATTCTGGGAGGATTTCCACAGCCGACCGGCTTTTTCTAAAGGGAGCGATGCTGACCTGTTGAATATCTGGTGCATGGCCGCCTGCTACTCCGCCGATGAAGATGGCACCGTGCATCTGCCTTTTAACAGCGATACAGGCGAACTACTTCCTGATGTGTGGGCGCGCTGGCTGGCGTGGGACCCTGTGCGGATGGTGCCTTCGCACGCTGAAGCATTACGGACAATGAAGGCTATCTATATTGACTCAGGCAATCGCGATCAGTTTTTCCTTGATCTTGGTGCGGAGGCGTTCCGTCGCGCTCTGGAACGTATCGGCGTCACCGATGTCTTCTTTGAGTTGTTTGACGCAACCCACTCTTCTATCGAGTATCGCTATCCCTTGAGCCTGAAATATCTGGCAGAACGCCTTTCTCCTGCATAATACTAGTGGGAAGAGCGTCGAATAAGTCTCGACGCTCTTCCCACCTTTCTCTTTTGTTGTGGCGACGCGGTGAACCTCGTCGCCACCGGATCTGGTCGCTACGAAGGCTGGCGCGCATGACGCGTGTGTGGATCAAGCGTGAAGATGAGCGCCACTAGTGTCAGCCCTCCCCACCCGATCAAAGCCGTCTGCATCCCTCCCACGTTTTGTAGGAGTAGGCCCGTCAAGGCTATCCCGATGGGACGCACGACGCTTGGAAAGATCCGGCAGGCGCTAATGACGCGTCCTCTCAGCTCGTCTGGTATCAGGGTCAGGCGATAGCTAAAGTAAGGCACATCTTCTATCGGGTCCACAAAACCGATAAAAAAATCAATAACTCCTAGCACTATCGGGAACGGAGCCAGCGCGTAGAACGGCCAGAGCAGCACAAAGCTCCAGCGCGTCACAATAATAGCCTGCCCGACCGTCAGCAAACGCTGGCTCAATGGAGTAATTATTGCGCCGAGAATAGCTCCGACGCCTCCTGCGGCAAAAATCAGGCCGATGACAAGCGCGGAGGCGTGTTGTTGTTGAGCCAGCACGATAACCATCAAGGGGCTGCCAGGAATAATCAATGCTCCGATTAGCGAGACCAGATTCATCGTGCGAATCACCGGCTGCTGCCACGTCCAGCGCATCCCTTCAGAGATTTCCACCAGCAAGTGACGGCGTATGCGCGTGTTCGTTTGCTGAAATGGCGTTCGTATCAGCAACAGGGTGATAATCGAGACTGCATACGAGCAGGCATCGGCTACAAAAGGTAGGAGCTTGCTCAGGCTGAATAGCGCCCCCGAAAGCGAGGGGCCAAACAGCGCCGTGGTTCCCTCCGTAAACTCTTCTTGCGCCATCGCTGGTGCTAACTGCTCTTTGGGAACAACCTGACCCAGGCTGGCGGAATGGGCCAGGCCAAAAAAAATCAGCAGGCTGCCCTCAATAAAAGCTGTGATGTAGAGCTGCACAATGGTGAGATGGCCCAGCATCATCGCGATAGGAATGCTGGCAAGGCTCAGGGCGCGCCCGGTGTCGCAGCAAATCATCACCAGCCTACGATCCCAGCGGTCAATCAACGCGCCTGCCGTTAGCGTGAAGAGCAGCGCGGGGAGTGTGCGTAATGCACCTGCTATGCCTGCCTGAGCGGGTGAGTGGCTCACAGCCAGCACAAGCAGGGGGAATGCCAGTTCGGAGACGCTACCGCCGATAGCGGAAATGGCCTGCCCGCTCCATAAAAGCAGGTAGTCACGGTTGCGCCAGAGCGGCCTGCGTTTGTTGTGCATAGGCTCTAATGGGGTATCGCGGGATGACATGTACTCATTCCTTTCATACTCTTGTTGCAAAATGACGGCACGAAGTAACAAAATTGCAGCGAAGCATGCCAGCCAGGGACCGTTATGATGCCGTCGGTGGAGTAGAAAGGTGCCGGGCATACAACGATGGCGAACTGGCATGTTGCCCGGCGAAGGAAAAGATGACGAAGGTATGCAAAAAAAGAAAATGGTGCTTGACTGGATGGCAAAATATCTTAGCGCATTCAGTCTGAAGGATCAATCTGTGGCACCACTTTCAGCCGTGTAAGCAGATGTGCCGGGCTTACACGGCTGAAAGGCTTGTTTGTCGATTCCGATTGCGATGGATCATCCAGCCAGGGATAATAACTTTATGTCCCAGGGAAGACCAATTTGTAGTATTCATGGTGGCATCGTAACATATGGGCAATTGCGCCGTCAATCCACAAGGTCAGCCTTAATTTTTTATGTGGCTTGCTTTCTTAACGGTTTATAGGCTATACTGCTACTATAGAGACCTCTCCTTTCGTGGTTCTAAAAAGCGCGGTGTTTTATGAAGGAAACCGAAATACCCGGCAAAAGAAATGGCCGTTACATCCCGAAATACTATGTATTCAGAGGCTTTCATTTATCTACCTGCTATCCTTGATCCCTCCTCATTCCCTCGATTTTCCAGCGAATGATTTGTCTGCCTGGTAGCCTCAATGTGTGTAGCGTGGCATCCCATATTGCTCTTTGTCGCTTGTAATGTTTGCCACCCAATAACGTATTTTCCCTTGTAGCAAGCGTACTGTATTATCAGGCCAGACATATCCTCTGGGATAGGTTTGCCTACGCCTTACTTCTCCCGGTTCCAGGCCCACAGGCATAGAGAGCGGTTACATAGACTGCTGGTTGCTTCCCGTTATGCAGAGCGGGAGTGGGATGGATTCCAAGTGTTCTGCATTACCGGAAAGGATTTTTATGAGTACCGATGGATTACTCAAGGCCCTGAACGACTCTCAACGATACCTCGATTTCGTGCATAAACCGCAGTTGAGCAAGAGTGAAGCGGAATGGTTGATCGAAACTACCGTCAGCAACTTCGCGAAATATTATAATAGCGGTTTTATCGAGTATCGTAAATCGGTCGCCGAAGCTGGCGATTTTGCTGCGGTCGAGTGGACCGGGCATGGAGCAACTTTCAAGGATGTGTTGGGTCGTGAATACATAGACTGCCTGGGAGGCTTTGGCCTCTTCAACCAGGGTTGGACGCATCCTAAAGTCGTTGGGGCCGTGCAGGCACAGCTAGAGAAAAGTCCGCTGCCTACACAGGAGATGCTCGATCCACTGCGTGGTATGCTTGCTCACCTGCTGGCGGAGATTACTCCTGGCGATATTCAATATAGCTTTTTTGTTAATAGTGGCACCGAGGCCGTTGAAGGCGCAATGAAGCTGGCAAAGCTCTATACGCGCAAAAGCGGTTTTATTGCTTCGGTACGTGGCTTTCACGGCAAAACCACCGGGTCGCTTGCTCTGACAGGGAAGGCTATTTTCCGGCGTCCTGTTCTGCCTCTGCATAATAACGTCTTTCATGTACCCTATGGCGACGCCGATGCCGTTGAGCAGCAGCTGCGGATCGCGCGCGAAGTTGGCAACGACATCGCCGCCGTTATTATGGAGCCTATCCAGGGTGAGGCGGGCGCAATTGTGCCGCCAGATGATTTCTGGCCGCGCCTGCGTTACATCTGTGATGAATATGAAGTGTTGCTGATTGCTGACGAAGTGCAGACAGGGATGGGGCGTACCGGCAAACTCTGGGGGGTTGAGCACTGGAATGTTGCCCCCGATATTATCGCCTCGGCCAAAGCTCTGGGAGGCGGTGTGATGCCGATTGGCGCGTTTATGTCCACTCCCAAAATCTGGAGCACGTTGAACAGCGATCCCTTTATCCACACATCCACTACGGGCGGCAACCCGCTTGCCTGCGCCGCTGCTATTGCGGCCATTAACGTGACGCTCGAAGAAGGTATTGTGGAGCAGGCTGCCGAGAAGGGCAAGTACTTTATCGCGCAGTTAAAGGACATTGCGGCTCGCCATAAGGATATCTATGTCAATGTGACAGGCAAAGGTCTGCTGATTGGTCAACACTTTGTCGATGATGATATTGGCTATGCGGTTGCCTCCGGTCTTTTCAAGCGTGGCGTTCTCATCTCTGGAACGCTCAATAACTCGCGCGTGATCCGCATTGAGCCGCCGCTCGTCATTAGTCGCGAAGAGATTGATGCAGTGCTCAATCGCCTGGAGGATACGCTTCAGTCGTTGCATACAACCGTTTCGACGCCTCTGGTTGAAGCGGTAAGCTAACTTGTAGGCGTAAAGGGACCATAGCCATGCATATTATTGTTCTTGGTGGCGCTGGTGCGATGGGACGAGTGGCGGTTCGCGCCCTGACCGAATACGATGATATCGAGCAGGTGACTATCGCGGATTATCACGAAGCGCGTGCCCAGGAGGTTGCGGCTGCGCTCAAAAGTAGCCGTCTCCAGGTCAGGCGAATCGATGTAACCAATGAGGAGCGTTTGCGCGAGTTACTGCGTGGTGCGGATGTGGTACTGAACGCGGTGGAATATACCTTCAATCAGCTTGTGCTCAGAGCCTGCATCCAGGAGCGGGTCCATTATGCCGATCTTGGTGGCCTCTTTCACATGACGCGTAAACTGATGGATATGGGGACAGCAGCGCAGGAAGCTGGCATCACGGCTATTCTGGGAATGGGAGGGACGCCAGGCATTACCAATCTGCTGGCCCGCGCTGCTGTTGATCGCTTCGAGCGAGTAGAAAGTATCAATGTGCAGCTTGGTTGTGCCGATGCCACTCCTTCCAGCTCTCCCCTGGTTGCTCCTTATTCCATTCGTACCATTCTCGACGAATTTACCAAAGAGCCGCAGGTTTTTCAGGATGGGCAGTGGTATCCTCAGTCGCCGCTCTCAGGGCAGGAAGAACTGCGCTTTCCTGAGCCGGTGGGCCTGGCAACGGCAGTTTACTCGCTGCATTCGGAGTGTGCCACCTTTCCGGTCTCGTTTCGCGAGAAGGGCATTCAGCATGTCTCGTTCAAAATCGCGTTTCCGGGCGATTTTCTGGCGAAACTGAAGTTTCTGGTCGATCTCGGTTTTGGCAGCGATGCAGCGATTCAGGTACAAGGGGTCGAGGTGTCGCCTCGCGAAGTCCTGGCCCGTTTGCTTGAAATGATGCCTGCTGAGGCTGTGATACCAGATGACTGCGATGTAATGCGTGTAGTGGCGACAGGCGTATCCAGCGGACAGACGTTCGAGATTACCAATCAGGTCGTTGCCTTGCCGTACCACCGTTGGAGGATCAGTGCGGGCGCTCTAGATACGGGCACGCCATTGGCTATCGTCGGGCGTATGCTTGCTCGCGGTGAAATTACACAACGCGGTGCTTTCGGTCCCGAAATGTGTGTGCCGACCGCGTCCTTCTTCCGAGAGCTTGCTCGCTACGATATGCATGTCGAAACGCTGATTCGCCCGCTTGGGTAAGGGCAGAGCACCTGCACCTGCCCTCTCTCATAGATTCAGGAAGTTATGAAGTGAGCCACTTTTTCTAATAGCTCATCCATTTCGAACGGCTTAGGCAAAAAATCATCGGCCCCAGAGGTCTGTGCTTCCTGTTTCGCTTTAGGGTGGGCAGAAAGCATAATGATGGGAATATGCTTTGTGCGTGCGTGCTTTTTTAGCTGCCTGGTAATATCGCGCCCATCACTGCCGGATAGCAGCATATCCAGAATAATCATGTCTGGAAGTTTGTTCGTGTCTAAGTGCTCAATGAAGTCGCCTTTGTTCGTTGTCATGACCATGTAGCCTGCATCTTCTAGCATCAGGCTAATGGCCTCTAAAATGTCGAGATCATCATCAACAACCATAATATTTTTTTGCGCAGCCATCATATGAGCGCCCCTCAATGCCCAGATTAGTATTCTTTACGTTGCATGAATCCTATCATATCCGTAAACCTGGGTAAAGATCCATCAGCTGATAGGGGGAGCGATGATTTCAATATATGTATAATCATTCACAAATTATAAATGATACGTTATTTTAATGTCTTATTAACACCTGAAGTCTTAAAATATGGTATTACATACTGTAAAGTACGAAACAAGGGGAAAGGGAGATAAGCGTGGATTAAGTGGATGGTATTGATAATTTTGCGGGAAATCCATTCCGGTCGGAAGTGAGCAGCCAGCAACAAATTGCTATCAGCCAATTATTGCAGTCCACTGTGAATGTGTATCATATTGACGAAATGTTCCTCCAGTTAACACGAATACTTGTGCAGCGTTTTGGCATCTGGATTGCCCAGATATGGGCTGATCGGCTTATTGATGTAAATCAACATATCGCCGAGTTGCGTGCAGTATCGACTCGTGATATCTTGCTGCCCCAGCATGTACTGGAAAATCACCAACTGGTGACGGTGGCGGAACGAATACTCCATGAGCAACGCACCCTGTTCTATTTGTCGGTAGATGACGCGTTTTCTGCCCATTACGCAACATTGCTCAGACGGCAGCAATTGAATTACTGCGTTGCGCATTTTTCACAGAGAAGGGTGTTGTTGGACGATAAAGGTTTCACCAATCGAAAGAACGCCGCGTCGTTGGCAGTGGCTTTTCTGCTCTTTTTTCAGCATTTACCACCCCAGAAGCTGTTAGCAACGATAGGTTTTGCTCTGGAGCAGGCGATGCAGACCGCGCAAGACTATGGATTATTGCGTAACGCGCAAATCTCGAAAGTGGTCTTGACCGGTCTGGCTCAGCAGGAGGCGTTGTCTCAACTCACTGAGCTGATCCCTGGACGGCAGGAAAACGCCCACTTGATGAGATTTACCAATCCTCTGGCAGGTTCGGTTGATATCCAGGATAAAGCTGCTCGTCGTCTGTATGCCGCTATCGATGGCCGCAAAAATATTGGAGAACTCTCGGCTGTCACCCGGATCTCGACAACAGAAATTTATCGCATGTTGCGCGCTCTGCTTGCTCAACAGCGAATTCGCCTATATAGGCCGGATGGGCAGCCAGCGGATGGTTCGCTATTGCCCGGTCAAGAAGATGTATAGGCATCAGCAAAAGCTAGTGGTTTTGATATAGAGGGGAAATGTGTTGTGGATTCGCAAACTATTACCGATATTCTGAATGTGTCGCTCTTTGTCGTTTTTCTGCTGATTGCAGTACGCTCATTTTATCTGTATGCGCGTATTCGGAGCGCGCGTCTCTTTATGTTAGGCCTGTCGATGGGTATGATCGCATTAACCGCCCTGGCAGATTTTTCATCAGCTTATATTACCGTTGTTCAGCTTAACACCGATTGGTTTTTGTTTCTTGGACAAGCGGTCAGTTTTACATTTATCCTCTTCAGTCTGATGGTGAATGCCGAAGGACGCTTGCGTCAGCTCATGCTCTGCCATATTGTGATATCTTTGCTGCTGCTCCTATTGTTGGTATTGACGCCATTTTTGCCAGATTTCCCCAACGTGATGGTGAAAATGGTTCTCAGCAGCTCGCGCGGCATCGTGTGTCTGATCATCTTTTTCTTTTATGTCAGCTCCTTTATGACTAAAGAGACGCGCTTTAGCCTGCTGATGGTCGCGTCGTTCTTGCTATTGAGCCTGGGTTATCTGGTTCTCTTGCCAAAATATGTTTTGCCAAATCAGAATCTACTTGACCACATCGGCGATATTATGCGCGTGAGTGGAGTAGTCACGCTGCTAAGCAGCTTTGTGACAGGATAGTAGGTAGGGGCAGTGCCTTGCGCCTGCCCGGCCCCTACGCCAAAAATGATATAATTTCTGCGAGGCACAAGTCGGGTCAGGGATGACAGAAAAGGACAGCACAAAACAGGAAAAATTTGAGTGAAAAGGAAGAAGCATGAGTACAATGACGCCGAGCGAACGCGTTCACGCAGCAGTCAAGGGAGAACCTGTAGATCGAGTGCCATTTTGCTTCTGGCACCACTTCAAGCCAGAAGGCTCCGGTGAACGCCTGGCAGCCTTAACGCTGGAGTTTTTTATCCAGAAGTTTCAGCTAGATATTGTCAAGATTATGCCCGATTTACCTTACCCTGCACCGCAGCCGCTGGTTGATGCTGAACAGGTGCGTTCCCTTCCTCGTCTGGAACTGGATACGCCGATGTTTCGGGAACAGCTGGTTTGCATTAAGACGCTGC
>DASTZT010000585.1:0-7141 GCA_035764225.1 Ktedonobacteraceae bacterium | reverse complement strand
AAGGCTCATCCGACGCGGCCCGCCTTGCACTATTTTGATGAGACAATGAGCTATGCTGAGCTTGATCGTCAGAGCACGGCCCTGGCGGTTGCGCTCAAAGAACGCAATATTGTCAAGGGAGATCGGGTGGCCCTCTATCTGCAAAATATCCCACAATTTCTGATCGGCATGTACGGGATCTGGAAGGTCGGCGGCATTGTGGTGCTCTGCAACCCGATGTTCAAGAGCAAGGAACTGGCGTATCACCTCAACGACTCCGGCTCAAAAGGCCTGATCTGTCTCGAATCGCTTTACGAAACAGTTGTTCAGCACATAATTGAGCAGACAAAGGTTGAATTTGTCATCACGACCAATGAACTCGATTATGCCGGTACAGGCCAATTATCGCCTCCTCTGGCAACTTCCAGCAAGCAACGTTTTGCTGGCACGCTGGATATGCTTGACCTGCTCGCAAGCTACGATGGAAGAGCAATTGCACCGGTCAGCCTCTCTCCTGAAGATATTGGCTTTCTCACGTACACCTCAGGCACAACGGGTCTGCCCAAAGGAGCCATGAATACCCACGCCAATATCATCTTCAATGCGACCTTCTACCGCGATTGGATGCGGCTTGACACAAACGACGTGATTATTGGCGTGGCCCCATTCTTCCACATTACCGGGCTGATTGCCCATCTCGCGGTGGCGGCCCTCGTTGGCATCCCTATTATCATCTTCTATCGCTTCGATCCGGCGGAGATGCTGCGGCTCACCGAAAAGTGGCGCGGAAGCTTCACGGTCGCAGCCATTACTGTATATATCGCGCTGCTGCACCATCCCGATCTTAAGACGCGCAACCTTTCCTCGATGAAAAAGCTCTTCAGCGGCGGTGCTCCCGTCTCGCCCAGTATCGTAGACAATTTCGAGGCGATTACCGGAGCCTACATTCACAATATCTATGGCCTGACGGAGACAACCTCGCCCTCGCACGCTACTCCGCTTGGGACACGCGCTCCGGTTGATCCCACGTCGGGCGCTCTGGCAGTTGGTTTACCGATTCCCAACACAATCTGCCGTATCGTGGATGTTGCGACCGGACAAGATCTGCCTCCGGGCGATGTCGGCGAATTGGCGACCAGCGGACCGCAGGTGGTTGCAGGCTACTGGCAGAAACCGGAGGAGACGGCCCACGCCATTCGCGACGGCTATCTGTTCACGGGCGATGTCGCCAGGATGGATGCAGACGGCTGGTTCTATATTGTTGACCGCAAGAAAGATATGATTATCGTCTCCGGCTACAAAGTCTGGCCCCGCGATGTAGAAGATGTCCTCTACCAGCACCCCGCTGTGCGTGAAGCTGCCGTTGTCGGCGTACCCGATCCATATCGGGGCGAGACCGTCAAGGCTTACGTCTCCCTCAAAGCCGGCGGCGAAGCAACAGTAACGCCGGAGCAATTGATCACATTCTGCAAGGAGCGCATGGCCAATTACAAATATCCCCGCCAACTTGAAATCCTGGACGATTTGCCTAAGACGCCTACGGGCAAGTTCTTGCGCCGCGAGCTGCGCAATAGGTCAAATGATTGACATGCCTCATAAAGCTTTGTTATACTCAGGATAGGAGGCGCATGCTGCTCTTCCATCATCCTATCAGGAGGTTGCCTCTATCATGGGTATAACCCGGATTCGGCCAGAGACATATGCTAACAACGTTGTTCCTGGGTCGAAGTAATCACATAGGTATCTGACAACCTCATTTCCTCTTTTTCTTCGCTTTCGTCAACACGAAGGAGTAAAAACTCACCCAACAGCGTGTGTTGGTATTACGCTGTCTGGGGATTTTTTTTGCTGCTTCGGTTCTTCGGGTCTGACACGCTTTATCGTTTCCTCAGACGGCAGGGCAGGGGCAAGCCCTATCCTTCTATCCAGCCGACCAACGCTGCTATCGCGCTAGCTTCGCTCAGGTCGGCTGTAAGGAAGGCCCCTACAGTCCTAGAGAAAGGAAACGATCATGACGGCAAAACGTTCACGCAATGCACGAAATATCCATCAATCAGACGTACGCAAAGTCGAAAATACGGCAGCGCGGGAAACCAGATGGCGATCTTATACCAGTTGGGAGCCGCTAGCAGAGTGGTACGATGGCTGGATGGGCAAAGACGGTGGCAAGCATCACCGCGCACTGGCGATACCAGCCGCGCTGGATTTGCTAGCGGTGCAACCTGGCGAAAAGGTACTGGATGTCGGCGCAGGCCAGGGCGTCTTAGCTCCCCATATTGCTCAAGCTCACGCCTGCTATACCGGAGTTGATGCCAGCCCAGGCATGTTACGATTGGCACGCCTGCATCATGGCGAGATGGGTCGTTTCATTCTTGGCGATGCTCGCAGGCTACAGGCGCTCGCAGGCATCCATCAGGGCGAATTTGACGCCGTCGTTTTTCTGCTGAGCATTCAAGATATGGACCCATTGCCCACTGTCATGGAAGCTGCCGCCTGGGCCTTGCGTGGCGGAGGGCGACTTGTGATACTGATGACCCACCCATGTTTTCGCGTGCCCAGGCAGAGCGGCTGGGGCTGGCATGAAGAACGCAAGCTGCATTACCGTCGCATAGACCGTTATCTGACCCCGCTTTCCGTTCCGGTAAAGGAGCATCCAGGCCAGAGCAGAGGCGTATCAATCAGCTTCCATCGTCCTTTGCAGCAATATATCAATACGTTAGCGGCACATGGGTTGCTGATCGATCAGATGAAGGAGATTACCACGTATAAAGTGAACGTGACGAAGCCACAAGGACAGCAAGCACCGCATGCGAAGGCTGAGAATATGGCGAATCAGGAGATTCCGCTATTTCTGGGCCTGCGCGCACGTCGGCTATAAAGTCTGACCAATGTAACGTTTTACAAGGATCAAACGATGTGGTTAGCGAGATTTTATAAGGGAGAGGAACGTGCAGCCAAACGATCCGAGTACGAGCGGCAGGGCGATAGAAGAACTATTCGAACAGCACGGGGAAAAGCTCTTCGCCTTCTTGCTGACACATACGTTATCACGGGAAGATGCCGAGGATATCCTGGTCGAGACCTTCACGGTAGCTCTGGCAGAGACCAGATTCACGCAGCTCTGCGAATCAGAACAGACCGCCTGGCTCTGGCGCGTGGCCCGCAACAAAGTTGTAGATGAGTTTCGCAAGGCCAGCGTGCGGCGCAAAGCCTCGTTGGAACAAACCGACGAACCTATTTCCGAAGATGAAAGACATGATCCCGAACAAATGGCGCTCAGACAGGACGAAGCGCGTCAGGTCCACGATCTGCTAGCGCATTTATCAGCCCAGCAACAGGAAATGCTGCGGCTCCGCTTTGGCTACGATCTACGATGCAGAGAAATCGCACTTATCATGGGCAAACGCGAAACGACGGTGCGTACCATGCTTTCACGTACCATGAATCTTTTGCGCCAGTTATATATCCATCCCTCATCTATCTCCGACTATGGAGAGCCAGGGACACCATCCAGGCAGAGCAAAGAGAGATAAGTTAAGGAGTTGTCTTATGACATTCAATAACGAATACTTCACCTCCGAGCAGGTCGATGAACAGATAGAGCAGCTTCGTCAACAAAGCACGCCGCCGGGACAAATCGACGAGGCCCGGCTGGTAAAACTGCTGCAATGCTACTATCGCACCGCTCCTGTCGCCCAGGACTGCGCCGCTCTTGCCAGCGCCAAACAGCGTATTCTTGCTCAATTGAGCGATCCACAGCTCCTCAATGATGAGCCACAGATCGCCAGTATAGGCGTAGCTCGCCCGATTGCCCATCCCAGGCGCACCCGCCTGATGCGTTTTATCAGTACCCTGGCAGCTGTGCTGGTTATTAGTATATTACTAGGAAGCTGGTTCATGGTGACACATATGGCTCAACCTCCCATTACAACCAGCGGCACTGTGCAGAGTAGTCTCTATACCATCCACAGCAGTATTGCATATCGACTCGATGGCAGCACTGGCCAGTTTATCTGGCAACAACCTGTACCAACAAGGAAGCTGACTGATTTCAATCATGGGGGCAGCGCACAATTGATAGTTACCAACTCTACTGCTTATGCCACGCTCGACTATGATATCTACGCCCTCTATACTAGCAATGGCCAGCAACGTTGGCACGTCACCAATCAGAGCAGACAGGAATATTTCTATTCCGTTGCGGACCTCAATCGGCTCTATCTCTTTTCGCTCGACGGCACTTTCAGCGCGTTGAATGCCACCAACGGCACCCAGCTCTGGCACAACACCACTTTTACGACGGAAAACGGCTACGGCTTCAACGTGCTCGATGGCAATCTTTATACAGAGACGAGCGGGGATGCTTTGGGGAATCAAAAACTATCTGTTCTTGATGGCAGTACAGGTCAGGTGCGCTGGAGTTTCCCTCTGCTGGATGGCTCTTTGCTTTCCACCCCTCTGGTGACAAATGGCGTCGTCTACTTTTCATCGGGCAATATACTCACAGCAGTGAAAGAGCAAAACGGGGATAAAATCTGGCAGATGCAGATTCCCAACGTAGGAGGTATTGAGAATCTATACGTTGTTAACAATACGCTTTATGTCAACGGCGGCTCTTTGATTACATTTGGGGGTGGCGGAACTAGTAGCACCAGGCAGGCAATTTATGCCCTGGATATCCACAATGGACGGATAGTATGGACCTCCGATCCAGGTTTTCATGCATTCCAGCTGCCCATCACAAACGGCTTGCTCCTGGCTGAGCGTCAGTACAACGGCAGCTATAGCATCGCAGGGCTGGACTTGCGCACGGGCAAAGCAAGCTGGCAGGTACCTTTTACCTGTCAAGGCACAACGACAAATCCAGAGATACCGAGGGCGTTGTATCCATCCTGCAGTGTCTCATGGAGCGAAGTCATCGACGGCACATTGCATGTGATCGAATCAGATAGCCAGCTCCCAAATAGCAATCAGGGGATTCAGACAACATATACGCTCAAAAGCTTTGACCCACGCACGGGCAAACTTCTCTCTGAGCATCTGCTAGCAACCGGTCAAAACAACCCTACAGTGCTTGGCACGAGCAATGGGTTACTCTATATGACTATCGGTATACCGCGTACAGCCAATACTATTCCATACAGCGATACGGTCTTCGCTGCCTTCCATCTTAATAATGGAGCACAGGCATGGCAACATGCGATGCCACCCTTTCCCGCCCCGCAGGGCGCGAACACCTCGCCCAACACATCTGGAGCCGTGCTGGCCCCATAATTAACGGAAGATGGAGCAGTCATAGCTTTGCCGTTTTCACTGGATACTGTTCGACATTGCAGAGAGGACTCCCTTGGGGAGTCCTCTCTGCAATGTCGAAAAAATCCTTTCCTGTTTGCACTCCCTTCACCCTCTGATGTATAGTGCAATGAGAGATGCACTACGAACAGGCTTGCTTGCAAAGCAAAAAAACCATAGCCAAAGATCGTTATTTCCTGACTGGACACGCGACCCTGCCAGCCTCCTGAAAGGAGCCTACCTATGACCATGACCAGAACTTACGAGCTGATCGAACTGGCATTCGATCATGATTTTGCCACCATCACCATGAATTGTCCTCAGCGTCGCAATGCGCTCTCGCTCAAACATATGCTGGAATTGACCGACGCCTTTAGACGAGCGGGCGAGAGTAATGTGCGCGGCGTCTTTCTAGCTGCCAACGGACCCGCCTTCTCGGCAGGCCATGACTTCGCCGATATGGTAGGGCAGGATATCGCGGCCATGCGCAAGCTTTTACGCGTCTGCACCACCTTGATGGACACGATTCAAGCTATCCCGCAACCCGTGCTGGCACGCGTCCATGCCATCGCTACCGCCGCAGGTTGCCAACTCGTCGCCACCTGCGATCTGGCGGTAGCCTCCACCGATGCCGCATTCGCCACGCCAGGAGGCAAAGGCGGTTGGTTCTGCACCACGCCAATGGTGGCAGTTAGCCGCGCCATCGGACGTAAACGCGCTCTCGAAATGCTCTTCACGGGTGACGCGATAGACGCACAAACGGCCCTGAACTGGGGCTTGGTGAATCGCGTCGTACCACCCGACCAGTTGCTAGAAGCCTCGCGCAAACTGCTCGACTCGGCCACACGCGGCAGCCTGATGTCAAAAGGCATTGGCAAACAGGCGTATTATGCGCAGATCGATCTTCCGCAGCCGCAAGCCTATAACTACGCCGTCGAAGTCATGGCCTCGTCCTCCCAGCTAGCCGACGCACAAGAGGGTATGCAAGCCTTCCTGGAAAAACGCAAACCACGCTTTAACGCCGATTCGTAGGGGCCAAGCCAGGGCAAGCGCGAGGCCCCTTCCCCTATTCCACCCATCCCCTTGCCCCTACCGCCCTGGTCGAAGATGGTACATTCCGTTTGGGTTGGGTTTGGGCATTGCGACGCGAGGAACTGGTAGGGGCAAGGGGCGGTCGTAGGGATTGGGTGGGGGCCTCGCGCTTGCCCTGCTGGGGTTTTATACAATATTGGGAGACGGCGATAATGAAATTTGACGACCAAAACCGGTAATCGTTCAGGGCCGTCAACTTGGTACGGTGACGAAAAATTTTTACCGAACTTGGTTGTCAATATTCATAATCGGACGCGGTAAACCGGGTCGGTACGAAGATATATTTCGAGCAGAAGAAGTTTTCACCAAAGGAAAAACGTAAGATGGATCTAGGACTCAAAGGAAAAGTTGCGCTTGTCCTGGCGGCAAGCAAGGGGCTGGGACGTGCCAGCGCGTCTGCTCTCGCAGCAGAGGGGGCGCACGTTGTGATTGGCGCACGTCATGAAGAGGCTTTGCGCGAAGCTGCCGCGTACATGCGGCGCGAAAGCGGTAGCCAGGTGCTGGCAGTGCCCACCGATGTCACGAAGCCGGAACAACTCGCGGCCATCGTCGATGCGGCGGTGCGCGAATTTGGGCGGCTCGATATTCTGGTCAATAACGCGGGCGGACCGCCGCCGGGTACCTTCGAGATGTTCAACGATACCCAGTGGGAATCTGCCTTTGAACTAAGCCTGCTCAGCGTTGTGCGCCTGACCCGGCTCGCTCTTCCCCATATGCGTCAGCAGGGGAGCGGGCGCATTATCAATATCGTCAGCACCTCGGTCAAGCAGCCCATTGA
>DASTZT010000584.1:0-4524 GCA_035764225.1 Ktedonobacteraceae bacterium | reverse complement strand
CTACCTACCGCGAGCAGCTGATCGAATCGGCGGTAGAGAGCGACGATGCGATGATGGAGAAATTCCTCGAAGGGGAAGAGTTGAGCGACGACGAGGTCCTGTCGGTGGTGAAAAAAGGCACCAGCACAGGCCAGTTAATACCGGTGTTGTGCGGCGCAGGCAGTAAAAATATTGGCGTGCAGACGCTGCTTGATGCGATTGTAGACTACCTGCCCAGCGCGGCAGACTCGGTACCAGCAGACGCCAAAGCCTTTGGTGATGCTACCTCCGTCTTCGTTTTCAAAACAGCAGCGGCTCAGGTCGGCACGGTTTCTTCTTTCCGCGTCTATAGCAGCACGCTCAAATCGGATAGCCATCTCTTTAACATCCAGACCAAAGCCGATGAGCGTTTTGGGCAACTGATCATTCCGCGTGGGAAAACTCAGGAAAATGCCTCGGAGATTTCCGCCGGTGATTTTGGAGCGGTGGCCAAGCTTTCTAATACCCATACTGGCGATACCCTCACTAGCAATAAGGATATTACCACGCCGCTTGAACCGATCAACTTCCCAGCGTCTTGCTTCACGGTAGCAATCGTTCCTAAAACCCAGGCCGATCTGGACAAGATGAGTAACGCCCTGACACGCATCGTCGAAGAAGATCGCACCTTGCGCGTCTCACGCGATCCAGAAACCGCCGAAGTGCTCCTGGCTGGCATGGGTGAATCGCATCTCCAGATTATCGTTGAGGGCATCAAACGCAAATACGCCGTCGATCTTGATACGCGCGATCCCCGCATCTCTTACCGCGAGACCATTCGCAAGAAGGCCCGCGCCAACGGTCGCCACAAACGTCAGAGCGGTGGACACGGACAGTTTGGCGATGTCTGGCTGGAAGTCGAGCCGCTGCCACGAGACAGCGAAGAGACGTTTGTCTTCGAAGATAAGATCGTTGGCGGCGTCGTTCCCGGTCAGTTCATCCCTGGCGTCGAAAAGGGTGTGCGCGAATCGCTCAGACGCGGCTTTGTTTCCGGCAACCCGATGGTCTATGTTAAAGTTGCCCTGGTTGACGGCAAATATCACCCGGTGGACTCGTCGGCACAGTCGTTTGAAATCGCGGCCTCGCTCGGCATGCAGGAAGCCGTTCCCCTGGCAAACCCGGTGCTGATGGAGCCGATCATGAATGTGACCATCCTGGTACCGGATAACAACATGGGTGATGTAATGAGCGACATCAATACCAAGCGCGGACGCGTGCTCGGTATGGAGCCACAAGAGGGCGGCTTGCAGAAGATTACGGCGCTGGTGCCGCAAGCTGAAATGCTGCACTATGCCACGGATATACGCTCGATCACGCAGGGCCGTGGCTCCTTCTCGATGGAGTTCAACCAGTACGAGGACGTGCCCGCTAATATTCAGCAGGAGGTGGTGGCTCAATACAAGAAGGAAAAAGGCGAATAAACAGCAGGGGCACCTATATAGTCCTATGGGTGCCCTTACTGATTCTCCCGTTCGGTATCATAAATCATGCCCACAGCGGCTCGCCATTGATCTAGCGTCTTCATATTGCCAAGCGAATCGTCCCAGCGCATCATTGGAGCCTGCCGAGCATCCAGATATTGGGCGACAGTATCCGCTTCGATAGCATATAAATCCTCGTTGCCTTTCACCACAATCTCTCGTGCCTTCTCCTCATCCTCGCGCTTCATCAGCATGACACTCGCCCCATCCTGAGAGCGAGGCAGCCAGGGCATCGGTACCAGAATCGAGCCTTCAGAACCAAAGATTTGAACGGTATTGTTCCCTACCATCTGTACGCCCGCAAATAGCTGCGCGATGATATCTCCAGGGAACGTAAGCGAGGCGATGGCGTATTCATCGACGCCCGTCATCACACCAATATGAGCCGCACCAGTGACGCTGGTCGGCTCGGCAAAATCTATCCCGGTCGCTACCCCGGCAATCAGTCTGGCCATCGAGGTGCAATAACAACCCACGTCGAGAATGCCCCCGCCACCCAGCGCATTGCTCCAGACGCGGCTCTCCGGCTGAAAAGGGGCATGAAAACTAAAATTTGCCTGGATCACATGTACTTTACCAATCGCGCCCGTCTGGACCAGTTCAACCAGCTTTGCCGTCTGTGGAATACAGCGATACATAAACGCTTCCATTAAAAAGACATCATGACGCCGCGCCGCCTCTACCATCGAGAGGGCTTCAGGATAGTTGAGGGCCAACGGCTTTTCACACAAAATATGCTTCCCTGCTTTCGCCGCTTTAATGGCCCATTGCGCATGCATCGGATGAGGCGTTGAAATATAGACCGCCTGGACATCTTTGTCGTCAAGCAGAGCCTCATAGCTGCCATACCGACGCGGCACATGGTACTCCTCGCCAAAGAGATAAGCCATTGACTTTGTACGGCTACCAACTGCCAGTAACGTACCTGTCCGTGACTTCGCAAGTCCCTGAGCAAAGATCCTGGCAATCCCACCAGTGCCGATGATGCCCCAATTCAAGCTATCAACCATCTATTTACCATTGCTTTCTCTTGATCTATTTCCCTCTAAAAGAACGACGATCCTTCTTAGGGCCACTGAAAGGAGGCAAATCGTTGCCACGCTTCTGACCTTTGCCTGCTCCTGGTCGCCCTTGCTTCCCTGTTTTGGCCTGCTGCTTACCTCGGCCTGCAACGGCATTGGCCTCCGCTTCGTGGCCGTGACTTACCAGCCATTGACGAGCACGTTCATGCAGCTCGCCTAGCGTCGGAGCACCCGCAATCATCATCCACATCGCGAACTCTGGATCGGCAGGCGTCCCTTCATCCCATTGCTTTTCGGCTATAAGAAAATCGCTGACCTGTTTGACATCTAATGTGCGTAAAACGGCATCTAGCCGCTGACGGAAACTGCTGTAATCTGCCATCTCTCTCACCTCTATCTCTCTAATTTTAGCCAGGAAGCTTCTATCGGCCTTGTGAAGAACCTATATCAATATATTTTACATATTTCATGGTCATTTTCCCAACAATTTCTGAAAGTTTTTGATGATGCACGTTTGAAAGGAGATGCTTCCTGGCAAGGAAACATCTCCTCTTTCACCTGCGTTAGATTGTGTACCTGCCGTCAGTCCCCAGTAGATGTAGCGTAGACTTCGTCCGTAGAGATATCCTCGTTTGAAAATTCCTTGAGGAAGAACACAGCGACGAACGAGATAGCTGCTGTAACGATAAGGTAGATAGCAATACCAATGTACGAGCTAAATAAGCCGAGCAGGTATGCAGCAATGATGGGAGAAGCCCCACCCGCGATGGATGCAAGTTGGTAGCCGAGCGAAGAACCACTATAGCGTACTTTGGTACGGAAGCGTTCGGAGATCAGCGCGGCCTGTGGTCCGTAAAGCCAGGCATGCGCCAGGCTCACAGCGATCAAGGTTGCCAGAACGATGAGCGCGGTATTCCTGGTGTTAAGCAGCCAGAAGTAGGGGAAAGCGATAACCGCCATAATGACAGAGCCGATCAGGTACCAGATACGACGGCCCACACGGTCTGAATAATAGCTAAATGTCGGGATGGTCACGAGTTCGAGAGCACCTGCAATGGCAATACCCAGCAGAATTACCGAACTGCTCACAGCAAGAGTCTTTGTGACGTAAGCGATCACGAATACCGTAAAGACGTAGAACGGCCCCTGCTCACCAAAGCGAGCGAAGGCGGTCAAAAAGATCTCTTTCCAGTGGAACTTGAAGGCATCGACAACCGGCGCTTTCGCCTCTTGCTTCTCTTCCAGCACCTTCGTGAAGAGTGGCGTCTCCAGGATGCGCAAACGAACATAGAGGCCAACGACGATCAGCACCGCGCTTAGCAGGAAGGGAATACGCCAGCCAAAATCTGTAAATGCCTTACCAGGGAAAAGAACTTCAAACAGGGCCACCGCTCCGGTCGAAAGCACCAGACCTATCGGTACACCCGCCTGCGGCCAGCCTGCCCATAAGCCACGGTTGCGCTTATAACCGTGCTCAAGCGACAACAGGACCGAGCCACCCCATTCGCCACCGACTCCGAAGCCCTGGCAGAAGCGCAAGACCGTCACCAGAATAGGGGCAAATACGCCAATGGCGGCATAACCAGGCATCAGACCGACCAGCGCCGTAGCAATGCCCATGAACAGCAGCGTTATCACCAGCGTGGCTTTACGTCCAATGCGGTCGCCAAGATGCCCAAAGAACGCGCCGCCAATTGGACGGGCGATAAAGCCAAAGTAATTGGTGGTAAAAGAGAGCAGAAGGCCCGCCAGATAATCAGATTTTGGGAAGAAGAGCGCGGGAAAAACCAGTGCCGAAATGGTGTTGTAAAGGAAAAAATCATACCATTCGATGGCCGTACCAATCGTACTGGCGCTGATGATGGGGAGCATCTGCCGCATAGTTGGGACATCATGCTCAGATGCAGATGAAACGCTTGCCATAAATCCTCCTGTGGAATAAGTAATGAAGGATGGCTGATGTGACGCATTACAAGAACCGGGCTACGAAGACGCGTCATAGG
>DASTZT010000583.1:0-4307 GCA_035764225.1 Ktedonobacteraceae bacterium | reverse complement strand
TCAGCGCCTCAACAAGCTGTGTCGTGACCATTGTACAGGATTATCTGCGGCTCTTCGAGGATCTCAACGATCAAAAATGGTTGCAACGTACCCGCTCGCTGGCAGCAAAAGTGATTGATTTTACCGGTTTTATGGATCGCGTGGTCTTATCGGGTGATGTGCCTCTCTCTATACGTCAGCAGACCAGTACTGACTGCGTAACATATCACGACTCCTGTCAATCGTGCAATTGCCTGGGGCTGCGTGCGGAAGCGCGGCATGTCATCAAGGATGTGCTGAAGTTGGAGCTGCGCGAGATGCCACAATCCGATGTCTGCTGCGGTTTTGGTGGCTCGACCTCTCTAGAGCATCCCAGGGTCGCGCAACGTCTCCTGGATAATAAATTGAATAATGCAGCGAGTACAGGTGCGGCAATTCTGGTTGCCGACAATCCCGGCTGCCTGATGCACCTGCGCGGTGGCGTTGATGCCAGCGGACGGCAGCTTCGCGTGCTGCACCTGGCAGAGCTGATCGCCGAGCGTTTGCAATAGAGCCATCTTACCACTCATGGAAGGTTCGGGTAATTGCACCTGAACTTTTCCTGTATTTTTCATATAGACATATTGCAATTTATCGAAAGATGTAGTAGATTTATACAAGAGATGTATTATGGTCTATAACCAAAGATTCTGCGATCAGCTCTGTTAGTTACTTTATCATTGGCATTGCGAAAGCAATGTTTATGGAAGGAGAACATGCATGTCTGGCAATGGAGATATGATTGGCGCAAGTACAGGCGAAATGGATGCCACCGCTCAGAATTTCTTGCAGCGCCTGCAAGAGTTTGAGACTGCAATGCAAAACATTACCCATGCTGTGTCGAACCTGGAAGCTAAATGGTATGGTCGCGGAAGTGTAGCCTTCCAAGGTGCAATGGACAAGTGGCATAAGGATGCACAGGCCATCCATGATGATCTACAACAGCTTACTAATGGCTTGCATCTTAGCCGTCAGTCTCTGCAAGATCTTGATAACCAGATGGCGAAAGCGTTCGACGGGTTTTAAGGGCTAAGTTTGCCTGAGGTGTTCATAGGGAATTGTTGGTATGTGTCCCTATGGGCACCTTGCGTATTTTTGTGGGGAGAAAAGGGGGGGTGGGGGAAGGCGCGATCTGTGGCCGTGCCGGGAGAGGGCAAGCGCGAGGCCCCCGCATCCTCCCTATCCCCGCCCCTTGCCCCTACGCATCCGACGAGACGCATCTTTTCCCGAACAGAACCGAACATGGCGGCGAGGTCGGTAGGGGCAAGGGGAGGCGGGTGGACGGGAAGGGCCTTGCGCTTGCCCTGGTGGGATTGGCATTCGCTGGGGAAGGACGGTCAATGAATTGGACGCGCTAAAGCTGGTCGGTACGGAATTTCAAGGATATCAGGGAAACACGATGGTAGGGGCAAGGGGAGGCGGCGTGGAAGAGGAGGGGGCCTTGCGCTTGCCCTGATAGGGTTTTCCTCTTTCTAGATGAGATTTTTAATAACGATTTATAAATCAGTAGAGCGAAGATTATGCAAACGTTGCTTGTTACGGTAAGGGGGCCACGACGGAGCGTCGATATGGAGCTGCCAGGGGATATTCCTATTAGTGATCTGCTGCCTTTACTGCTAGAAATCTGCGGTCCTCCGGGGCTAGCGGCTGCGATTACGGGCCATATCAATAGAACGCCGTGGTGTTTGAAAGCTGTGAATGCGAGCGAGCCGCTTAAAACGAGCCAGACTCTCATTGATGCTCAAGTACTTGATGGTGCTGTATTGGTGCTACAGGAGAGGATGGCGGTGTCAACGCAAGCGACACAAGTACCGCAACAGCAGAATCGGGAGTTTAGACCGAGAACAATTTTGCCCAGTCAGAGCACTGGTGGCGTTGGCGTGGTCTGGGAGAGGGAGGAACTTTCGTCATAGCAGCCAGCGCCGGGATATCGTCGGAGAAAGGTATTCCTGATGTACGGAACAAAGTTCTATCGGCCTGCGCGCGCGTATCCTCCTGTTCTGCCCACAGGCGAAATGGTGATTAATGCGCCCCCGGTCGTCCAGATGGCTCAGGCCGGTGCAATGGCATGGTTGCAGTATTTATTGCCCGTCGTCGGAAGCCTGGGATCGCTGATCTTCGTTTTTGCCTATCGTTCTAATCTTCTTTTTGTCATTGCTGGTATCGCTATGGCTGTTTGCTCTGTGGGCGCTGGGGTGGCGATGGGCATTGTGCAGCGACATATGCTGAAGAAGCAGCGCAAAATGGAGCGCAGTGTTTATCTAGAGTACCTCTCGCAGTATCGCAGACGCCTGTTCGCGCTGGCTCAACAGCAGCGTATGATGGGCTTGCGTCTCTACCCCGATTATCAAGAGCTGGCTTATCGCGTCGAGAGGCGTGAATATTTATGGGAGCGGCGACCGGAAGATTACGACTTTATGCAAGTGCGTATCGGGCTGGGACCGGTAGAGTTGTGTTGCCGTGTACGGCTGGATCTGGGTAGCAATATGATGGTCCAGTTTGTGCCAGAATTGCGCACTCAGGCAGAGTCGCTGGTGACCGAGTATAGCTATCTCGATGACATGCCCGCTCTGATCTCGCTGCGCTCTATCGGCACGCTGGCTATTAATGGTATTCCCGCTCGGACCCGCGCGTTGGCACGAGCGTTACTATGTCAAATAGCGGCTTTTTACACACCTGAAGATGTGCGCTGCATGGTCTATTTTCCTCCGCAGCACAGGCAGGATTGGGAGTGGCTCAAGTGGTTGCCACATATGCGCCGTTTGCGTCAGGTCAAAGCGGAGAAAAAATTTGCCTCCGACCATCTCTGTATGCTTGCCAGCACAGTCGATGATGTGCGCGATCTGCTCCTACAGCAAATTGTGCCTGAGCTGGATCGGCGACGCAGGTTGAGTGAGGCCAAAGACAAGCAAGATACGCCGACGGCTATGACGCTTCCTCACCTGGTTGTTGTGCTTGATGGCTTCTCACCGCATAACGCGTTAGGACAGCTTCCCGAATTAGATGCGTTGTTTAGCGATGGGGCACGCTTTGGCGTGACGGTGATTTGTCTGGTTGAGGATCTCAGCCACGAGCCTGCTCGTGTGCAGGCGCGGCTCTCCATCTCGCGGGCGGGTGGGCTTGATTTTGAAGAGATCAGGTTAGGCGGGCGACGGCTGGAAGGTCTGTTACCCGACGCTATCGATCCACAGCTCTGCGAACAGATAGCTCGCAGTCTGGCCCCTTTGAAGCTGGCTGAGGCTGGCGCTCAGCAAGATCTTTCGCAGGATATGCGCCTGTTAGAATTGTTGCAGCTGCCTTCTGCCGATGCTCTCCCGATTGCTCACCTGTGGCGGCCTCGCAACCGGCAAGACCTGTTGCGCGTGCCGATTGGGCGACGAGCCGATGGCGAAACGCTGTACCTCGACTTTAAAGAGGCGGCGGAAAGAGGCATGGGACCGCATGGCCTGGTAGTGGGAGCCACAGGATCGGGAAAAAGCGAGCTGCTGCGTACTATTGTCACCAGTCTGGCGATGACGCACGATCCGCAGACGCTCAACTTTGTGCTGGTAGATTTTAAGGGCGGAGCCTCTTTCGCCGACTTTGCCGCCTTGCCGCATGTCGCAGGCATTGTGACCAATCTCCAGGGCGATATCTCCCTGGTTGACCGCGTCTACTTTTCGCTTTTGGGCGAGCAGCAGCGACGCCAACGTATGTTGCACGACGCGGGCAATCTGGACAATATCAAACAGTATCAGGCCAAATGGCACCTGAATCCGCAGATGGAACCCATGCCCCATCTGATTATCATCGCGGACGAATTCGCCGAATTGATCGCCAATCGCCCGGACTTCCTGGAACTTTTTGTCACGATGGGGCGCGTCGGTCGTAGCCTGGGCCTGCATCTTTTATTCGCGACCCAGCGCATCGAAGAGGGCCGTATCAGAGGCTTAGAGGGACATTTGCGCTATCGCATCTGCCTACGCACTTTCAGCGCCTCCGAAAGCTCTTCTGTGCTGGGCACATCCGACGCCTATTATCTACCCTCCGCTCCTGGCGTGGGCTATTTCAAGGTAGATACCGATACCTACCATCTCTTTAAGACCGCGCTGATCTCGGTGCCCTATATGCCTGCGGAAGAGCAGAGTTCGCCCCTCGCCAGAATACGCGAGTTTACGGCTGATGGCAAGCTAGTGAAGTACCAGTATCAGGCCGCGCTGATGGAGGATTTGCCCACGATAGCATTGAATCCAAATGAACCAAGCGAGCTGCATACTGAGATGGATGTCGTCATTGAGCAACTGGCACAG
>DASTZT010000582.1:0-22237 GCA_035764225.1 Ktedonobacteraceae bacterium | reverse complement strand
GTGCCCCTGCCGCACCACCCATCAGGGCGAACCGCGTCGCGGTGAGGAATGTGGAACAACTTGCCCATCGCGTTAGCTATTCGTGATACATAATCGGCATACCTTATTGTTAAGAATAGCATAAGCTCTATCGTCAATCGCATCCTATTGCAAGGTAGGTCTAAATATCGAAAAATTTATATAAGATCGTAAAGTGATATGTGGCCAGGAGGATGGTTGCAGACGGATGGAGGGAAATTCACAATCATCGATAATGCTATTGCCACATTGTCAGGATTCAGATAGACTGAGATAGAGAAAAAAAGACAGAGCTTGATAACAAACCTCATAAGGAGATTGATAAGCATGGCTGACGGTTTGAAGGTAATCAGTTCCTATCCATTTTCCTCTACTGCGCAGGAAACGCTCAGCAAAGCTGCGGGCGCGGAAATACTTTGTATTACCAATACAGAGGAATTCTTAGGCAAGTTGCGAGAGGCCGAAGTACTTTGCTCGTACTGGGTGCCAAACAACTGGGCGGAACTGGCTCCCCATCTGCGCTGGCTCCAGGGCTCTGGAGCGGGTGTAGATGGATTTAGAGCGACAGGTATTCTCGATCCTGATAGTAAAGTGATTGTGACGACTGCGGTAGGGATTCATGCCACCTCGATTGGTGAATATGTTTTTGGTAGTATGCTGATGTTTAACCGGACGTGGCCTGAGATGGTGCGTTTGCAAGATCGCCATGTCTGGCCCCGTAGCGCCAACTGGTATAAGCTGGGTGGGCGTGAACTGGTTGATCAGACCTTAGGCATCGTCGGGCTAGGGAACATTGGGCGGCGCATTGCGCAACTGGGGAAAGCGTTTAACATGCGTGTGCTGGCGACGCGACGCTCTGCTACCGGCAAAGAGGTTGATCCTGATGTTGATCGCTTCTATCCACTGGCGCAATTACATGATATGCTACGCCAGAGCGACTATGTTGTGATTGCGGTGCCTTTAACGCAAGAGACTGAGAAGCTGATTGGCGAGGCCGAGCTGCGAGCGATGCAGCCTCATACCTATCTGGTCAATATTGCGCGTGGGCGTGTGATTGATGAGGCGGCGCTGATACGGGCATTAAAAGAAGGATGGATTGCCGGAGCCGGACTGGATGTCACCGAAGAGGAGCCTTTACCGGCTGATAGTCCTTTGTACTCGATGTCGAATGTAATTTTGACCCCGCATATTTCCGGTATAAGCGTGCATTATGATGAGCGCCTGGCGGCCCTTTTTGCTGACAATCTGCGGCGTTATCGTGCTGGTGAGCCATTGCTCAATCGGTATGATCCAGCTCGTGGATACTAAAAAGCGTTGGCGCAGAGAGAGTTGAGAGGTTAAGAAGAGATGAGCATAGATCTAGGTCGTATACGCGTACTTGGGGCTGACGCCGTCGGTCAGCCCGGTCAACGTAGGTTCCGTCTGTTTGTCCAGGCGGCGCGAGGTTCTGCCATCATCTGGATGGAAAAAGAGCAACTGAACACGCTTTCAATGATGATCGACCGCGTGTTGGCGCAGGTTACTGAAGGGCAGATATTGCGTGTCGAAGCGAGGGCTGATGGCGAGAGCGGACCAGTCCCAATACCGGCTGACTTTCCCAGCACGCCGAGCTATGAGTTTCAAGTAGGGCAAATAAAATTGAGTTTCGATGAGCGCGAAGCTATATTCAGTTTAGATGTCACGCCGCTCAGCATCATCATGAAGCCGGATACGGAACCCCAGCTCGTGATGCGCGAGGAAGATACGATCTCATTTGTTTTTACGCAACAAAACGCGCTGCAGCTCTCTCATTCGATCACGGCAGTCGTTGTATCTGGCCGTCCTGTCTGTCCCTTGTGCCATACCCCTCTTGATGGTGGCCCGCATGCTTGCGTCAAGCAGAACGGTCACAGAGAGATTTTGCACATTGAGGAAAGGGAAGACGAAGAGGAAGAATAAGGGCGCGAATGTTCGCGCCCTTCTTTCGCCTGGTATAGTGAAATGGACTAGCCGCTGAATAGTCACTGCATAAGGAAAACCAAACATCTTGCTACCTGGCCTCAGCTTCTTCAGTCAATGCATAAGTATTTGTTGGCTTTCTGAAGGTAAGTTTCCTCGTTTGCTTCAATCATGAGCTTATGAAGCGCCACGATATCAGCATCAGGTAAGCATTCAACCGGTTGCAGGCATAACCGCATTACAGCGCGACCGTTTTCTATCACCTGGACATAGCCTTTTGCCCGTGGGACGCGATAGACACGCCGAGGTTCAGTTGGACTGGGTATTTCCAGATAGCCTCGCCAATTCAATTGACGAAATTGCTCTGGCGTCAGTATATCGCGTAGCAGGTCAGCAGCACGCCTCTCCGCCCGCGACCATCCCTTAAAGTACGGTTGAAAGATTAACCATACCATCGGTAAGATGGCGAGGATAATGACAATCCAACATAAGGCGGTAAGTACCTGAGAGACCAGATTCATCCCCCAACGACTCGCGGGACCATGACTATCTGCTCGGCAGTCGCGTCAAACTGATCGATGCGCTGTAATGGTTTTCCAGGGTCAATTCGGAAGGCCGTAGCACCTTTAGAGCGTTCCTGGGAGAAGATCCTCTCCGCTTCTCGGATGGCGGCAATCGCTTCGGGATCGCCAGCCATGACTTTCTGCTCTTCCCATGTGATACGGTCATCACCGCGCCGTGACATTACCCGTAACATTCCCACTGTCGTTCCTCCTTCGTAAGGCTACGCCATGTTCGAATGGCTTGTTTACGACGAACAGTCTCCGGGCTTCCGCGTGGTTGCCCGTTTGTAACAAAACGAACTACATGGAACAGGTGAGTGGACAATTTATTCAAGTGTCCTTATGTATTAGCACGTATCGCTCTGATGGAACGTTTCCCGAATCTCCCTGCGCCTGTGTGAGAAATGGGATATAGCGCATCCAAGAACTTCGACTCCGCGCTCCTGAGCGAAGCTAGACGCGCCAGCGGCGTTGGAGCGAGGAATAACTTCAAAGAACTTCGGCTCCGCATTCTGTAGGGGCAGGCGCTCTGCCCCTGCCCTGCCAGCGCGTGTAGCTCCCCGATTCATCGCGGGAGCGTTGGAATGCAGAACATTTCAATGTACAAGAAGAAATAGATTGAACGAGATTTATTATTACTATTGTACGTGACAGTTTTAGGATAGTCAATGCCTCTGATAGCGCAGCATTAACGTGCCGTCACCACCGAGACTGCTGCGGTGCCCGGCCCGGTGTGTGTTCCCAGCACCCCTCCCAGTTTGTAGATCGGGATCTCGCCTGAATAGGTTGCCTTTAATGCTTGCGCGAGCTGCTGACCAACCTCGTCGCTGGCTTCAGCAATGGCGATATACTCGATAGGTTCCATTTCGCCGACCAGTTGCGCGATGCGGGCATAGGCTTTGTTGCGCGTACGAGGCTGCTCTAATGGAATAACCTCGCCCTCCTTCAACGAGATAATCGGCTTGAAGCTGAGCATATTGCCTAGCAAGGCTCTGGCTCCGCCGATGCGCCCTCCACGCTTGACAAATTCTAAGGTATCGAGGGCGGCCAGAATGCGGGTGCGCGAGAGTTGATCGAGGAGGTGGGCCTTAATTTCTGCAAGGTCTGCGCCACCTTGCGCTTTTTTGGCGGCCTCCATAATGGGATACGACATGCCTACGCTAATGCTTTGAGAGTCTATAATCTCAACCGGGATTTTTTTCAGATCCTCCGGCAGCCCATCGCGGGCGGTGCAGGCCGATTGATACGTGCCGCTCAGTTTTGAAGAAAGATGGACGGAGATAATGGCGTCAGCTCCCTCGTTGATGAGGCGGGTAAACGTCTCCTCAAAGGCAGCTGGCGGGGGTTGGGATGTTCTCGGCAAATCTTTGCTCTCCTGCAATTTGCGGTAGAAAGCGGCGTTATCCAGTTCGACGTTGTCAAGAAAAGCCTCATCCCCGAAAAAAACGGTGAGCGGCACTATCGTAATGTTGAGAGCTTCGGCCTGTGCCACAGGGATATCTGCGGTGCTATCAGTAACGATACGAACGACCATAGGGCCTCCTGATGATTTAGGAATGAATAGAAGGACAAAATGAATGCGAAGCGGTAATGAGAAGAACGTCCGTGAGGGATGCCTTACTCCGCCGAAATAATGTAGGCATAGTACGGTTGACCTCCATCGACGACTTCAATCTCAAGCTGTGAATGTCGCTCTTTGATGGATTTTGAGGTTTGCTGGGCCTCCTCCATCGTGACATTTTCGCCATAGTAGAGTGTCAAAAGCTCGTAATCGTCGATGTGCATGCGCTGCAAGGTGTCGTGAAGCACGCGTGTGATATCCTGGCCCGCGACTGCCAGATTGCCATTGATGACCCCGATGAAATCCCCTTCGCGCACATGCACACCCCCGATCTGGACGGAGCGAACCGCCGTCGTAATCTCGACTGTTTGGATATGCTTGATCGCTTCAGTCATAATCTGACAGTTTGTGGAGAAGTCAGCCTCGAAGTTGAAGCTGAGAAGCGCGGCAATACCCTGGGGAAGCGTTTTGCTAGGAATGACATAGACCTCTTTTTGGGTCAGATCGACTACTTGCTGGGCGCTAAGAATCACGTTACTGTTATTTGGCAAGATGATAACCTGGTTGGTTGGCTGCGCGTCAACCGCAGAGAGCAGTTCTTCAATACTGGGATTCATGCTTTGCCCACCTGAAACAATGGCGCTGACATGCAGTCCCTCAAAGACCTTCTCGAAGCCTGGGCCTGAGACAACGGCAATGGTAGCGCTTTGTGATGCTAGCTCCGTCTCCTGGGGTTCCTCTCCAGCGTGTTCGGCTTCGCTCTGGGCGGCATAGGTAAGGCTCTGTTCTTGCAGGTTTTCAATATTGATATCGAGCAGGCTGCCAAGCCCCACCCCATAGTCAAGGATCTTTCCTGGGGTCAGGGTATGGGTATGAACTTTCAGCATTTTTTCATCGCCTGCGACGACGGTAGAAACGCCTCCCATATCAATGATTGTCTGGCGAATGGTCTCCACATCAAGCTTGTCGCCACGCAGCAAAAAAACCACCTCGTAGCCAAACTCCTCCTCGATGGTGACGCGGCCCTTCTTAACTTGCGGTTCTGGCTCCTGGCGAACCTGAGCAATATTCTCTTGGGGAGCAGATAGGGCATTAGCTTCGCCGCGAATGTAGCGCAGGATGCCCTCTAACAGCGTGCAAAAACCCTGGCCGCCCGCATCGACCACGCCAGCTTGCTTCAGTAATGGGAGCAGTTCAGGTGTATGTGCCACCGCCCGCTTAGTTGCTGTGACCACCTCTTGCATCTGAGCGATAAGATCATCGCCGTTTTCGGCGCTCTGTGTCGCTGCCTCCGCCGCCTCGCGCACAACCGTGAGAATAGTGCCTTCCACCGGTTTAATCACAGCGCGATAGGCGAGACGAGACGCCTCTTGCAGCGCAATCGCCAGATCCTGGGAGGTGAAAGTTGGCTTCTTGTCGAGGCCCGATGCCAGGCCGCGCAGCGTCTGGGAGAGGATCACGCCAGAGTTTCCGCGCGCTCCTAATAAGGCGTCGTGGGCGATTTTCGCGGCAACGACGCTGGCGTTGGTTTCCGTGCTGGTGCTGATATTGCGAATAGCGGATTTCATCGTTGCCGACATATTGGACCCGGTATCGCCATCGGGCACGGGGAAAACGTTAAGTGCGTTGATCGCATCGCGATGCGCTTCTAACCACGCAGCACCCGCCAGGATAGCTTTCTTCAGATCTTGACCATCGAAAACACTGATGCGTCGAGGTCTTATACGTCGAGTGCGTAGTGGCTTTTCCTGCATAGCGGCTCTATTACCTTCTGTCTTTAATTTCCTTCGATGTTTGCGCCGGTCCGTGAAGCAGCCCCTGAACATTGACATTGACCTGGGCAACAGGGATGCCTAACATCTTCTCTATCGAGAACCTGACGCTGCGCATAATATTGTTGGCGATTTCAGATATGCGCAATCCATACTCTAACGCAACATACACCTCTATTACGAGCTGATCGCCGTTGGCGTTGACTCGTATCCCTTGATTGCACTGTTCGGGGGGGAGGATGACTGCTTGCCCATTGTGGAGGCGAGGTGATGCGATGCCGAGCACTCCATAGCACCCGGTGGTAGCCTGGACTGCGATGGTATGGATGGCGTTGGGCAAAACCTCAATTTTACCGAGCGGACGAGATCCATCCTGTGGTTGAATAGCAGATGCTTTTGGCATACGCCTACATTCTCTCTCTTGCCAAAATTGCTGATATCGGTTATACTCGCTTAACGTGTTCGGGTTTCCCAGATCAGTTCACGAGTTTTACTGATGCAGTATACCAGAGGCTCTGGGGATAATCAAGTAAGCGTAAACGGAGCTTAGATGAAAACAGCCCTGGAAGGTCCAGAGGGTATCCGTTGAGATTTTAGGGAGGAAGTTGATATGCCAGCAGGTCGTTGTGATATTTGCGAGCGCAAGCCGATGTACGGTAATAATGTACCTTTCTCGCAGCATCGGACACGTCGCCGCTTTGTCTTGAATGTGCAGCGTCGTCGCCTGGAAATTAATGGCAGGCCCCGTACCGTCAACATCTGCACGCGTTGCCTGCGTACCATGAGCAAATTGCCTAAGACGCGCTAGCATGGAATATCCTGCCCTTGCAAGAAGGGATAGGATATCCACAAGGGGTACTTTAGCGTTGAACAACCGAGGTACTCTTTGTGGGTATCCTGTTTTTTGGGGATTGCTTAGTGCGATGCGGTGACAGTTGGCATCGCTGCTTTACGCTGTTTTTCAAAGCGCGTACGTAGCTGCCCACATGCAGCTGCGATATCGTCTCCACGTTCGGCGCGCACGCTGTTGCTCACTCCATGCTCGAACAGGACGTTGCGAAAAGCGCGAATCGCCTCCGGTCCGGGAGGATGATAGTCAGCGGAGGTGGCATTCACCGGAATGCAGTTGACGTGGGCAAATTGTTTGAGCGGTGAGAGCAGTTCCGCGAGTTGCCGTGCATGATCGGGTGTGTCGTTAACTTCAGACAACAAGACATACTCAAATGTGACCTGTCGTCTTGTGGCCGCGATGTAATCCTGGCAAGCAGCAAGCAACTCCTTTAAGGGATATTTGCGGTTGATCGGCATGGTCTGGCTGCGTGCCTCATCGGTGGGAGCATGCAGTGAGATCGCCAGATTAACCTGAAGCCCCTCCTGGCTGAGCTTGCGAATGGCGGGTACTAGCCCTACCGTAGAGACGGTCATATGCCTGGCTCCCAGATTGAAGCCTTCAGGCGCATTGAGGATGCGTAATGCTTGCAGCACATTCTCATAGTTATGCAGTGGCTCGCCCATGCCCATCAGGACAATATTGGTAATGTGGTCGATGGGTTTGCTCGCCGGAAGCCCGGCGGCTGTCCACGAAGCGGCTCTTAGCTCACGGGCAAAGTAGAGTACCTGGGCGACGATCTCGCCTGCGCTTAAATGCCGATCAAAGCCCATCTGTCCAGTGGCGCAAAAGGTACATCCAAAAGCGCAGCCAGCTTGACTGGAGACGCAGACCGTTGCTCGTGCGCTGCTGTCCTTCATCGGCGGATAGAGCATTAAAACTGATTCAATCAGCTTGCCATCGGCCAATTCTAGCAGGATTTTGCGCGTGCGATCATCCTTCGAGTGCAACTCGCTCCTTATCACCATTGGCCCAATGCATGCCTCTGCTGTCAATCTATCGCGTAACGCCTGAGGCAAGTCGGTCATGGCCGAGAAATCGGTCACAAGCTGCTGATAGATCCAGCGATAGATCTGCCGGGCGCGAAAAGCAGCCTCTCCCCGCTCTTTCAGCCATTGCTGAAGCTGCAGAAGGGTGAACGCGAGCAGATCCGTTTTTTGGTTCATTGTCGGGTGCGTTTCTGATATTGTTGGTGTCATAATTGCGTTTCATTATAGCATGAATCTGAGGCGAGCGCACCCTCTTTTTCGTCAGCGACCCCGTTTTGCAACGTTTCCTTGATCTCACGAATCACCTGACGTGCCTGCTTTTCTCCCTGAGTGCTACTGATTTTAACCACCAGTTCTCGCAGCATAGCTCTCTCAGTCATTTGCTCTGCCAGTTGCTTGACCAGGAACTTGACCCGCGGAAAGCGTGCCTGCACGATCTCCAGGAGCAACTGGCGCAGCTCCTCTCTGTATCGCCCTTCCGCATCCGCTTTGACCCGCTCCTCAATCTCCTGATAAATCCATGTGTTGCGTAATAGATCGTAGTTGCCCATTTCTACCTCCCCGATATTATGTCAGCTCTACTACATATATGCCTCCCTTTTCCGGCAAAGCGGAAAAATCGTGCCTAAAAATGAGTAACGGTTATTACATAGATAGTAAGCAAACGCATAAGGAAAAATGAGCTATCGTATATAAGCTTTGTGCCTGTTATAATTTAGAGCGGATAGGGTCACAATACTTTAAGCGTCTTTCTTGACGACGAATACCAGCTCCGTTGGGAACTCGATACGTCGCACGCTCCATGCATTGTTGCGTATCAGTTCCCGAAAATGGGCCTCGTAGTGCGTGCTCATGCCTTTGCTGTAGCCGCCCAGACTGTGTACTGGGAACGAGACAACGAGGTATCGGGCGTTCAGACTGTGCAACAGGTGATATCCGGCTTGCTTGTCCACCTGCTCCAGGCATGGCAGCGTTTTGAGCACAAGCGCAAGATCAGCCTGGTGTGTGGGGCATGCCTGGAGAATGTCGCATTGCTGAGCGTGTCCCTTGATCGGCAGAAGGGCCAGCGCGTCGTCAAGAAAAGCGAGCATGCGCCAATAGATATCGCATGCGTAGTACTGGGCGTCTGTTTCCAGCTGCATCCAGGGAATGGCGAGCGGGTTGAGGCCACAGGCAATATCAATCACGCTGTGAATGGGGGGAAGATCGGCCAGAATGGTGGTATAGAACTGCTCCAGAATCGGGAGGCGTTCCCTTGTCGAGGCATGATGGCTCATGATCGTTCTACAAGCCTGTTGCATGATGGCTTTATTCTCAGTGACCGTCGCTTTCTTCAGCTCATCGAGCCATAGAGTATAATCCTGTCGAGCATCAAAATATGCCCCTCCAATCTGGTGAAGCTTGTTGCGTGTACTTTTCAGGGCTTCCTTGAAATTACGTCGTTTCGCAAGCTCCTGTGCGCCGACGCGTCTGATAAGCTCCGGGCTGATATCGGTATATTTGGGGCTGGCGCTCACATCGTGGATCAAGCGGTCGAGCAACGGCTGCTTATCTGTCGGGAGCATCGTAGCACGCTCTCAATCGCTCGGTAAGCATCGTCATAAAGCGCAGATTGTGGATCGTAGCCAGGCGCAAAAATAGTCCATCGTTGATCTTGAAGAGATGGTGCAGATAGCCTAGCGAGTAATGCGTGCAGCACAGGCAGTTGCACATGCTGGAGATAGGAGCGTCGGTCTTGATGTATTTATCATCATTGGCGTAGATGTACGCAAACCATTTTTCAGCGAAATTGGCAGAGGGAGCAGCGTCAGTGAAGGCATAGAGCCGCCCGTGTCGCGCATCGCGTGTGGGCATGGCGCTATCAAAGAGTCCGTAGCCAATCCGTGTACATTCCGCAATATTGGCAGGGTGTCCCACGCCTAGAGCATGCATGACGTAAGAAGCCGGTACCAATTCGCGTGTATAGGTAATAATATCGGTCAGCAGCTTCCCCTTGCTGTCTAGCGGCCAACCACCGAAGCCGAAGCCATCGAAGCCAATTTCCAAAAGCGCATCAGCACAACGCTTGCGCAGCGCAGGCGAGCCACCTCCCTGTATGACCGCAAATAATAATGGCCGTTTCTCTGGTGAGAGGCGTTTCTGCGCGATTATGCGTTGGAACTCCTTTTTGCAGCGCTTTGCCCAATCGATAGTATGGGCAACTGATGCCTCCTGAATCGCGAATGGAGCATCGACGTGGGTGCAGTAATCAAGACACATCACAATGTCGGCATCGTAACTGATCTGCAATTGGACGGCCTTTTCAGGTGTGAGATGGAATTTACGGTCGGAGCTTTCGGGCTTGAAGGTAATACCATCGTCGTCCAGACTGCCAAATCTGGCTTGTTGCTGAATCAGCGAATATGCCTGGAAACCGCCGGAGTCAGTGATGATAGGATGTTGCCATCCGCTCATTGTATGCAGCCCACCTAGCGCCTGGATCGTTGATGAGCCAGGGCGCTGCATCAGGTGAAAAGTATTCATCACTACGGCCTGTATTTCGCAGCTCACAAGATCGGTAGCGTCAACCGAGCGCACCACTCCCAGCGTAGCATCCGGCATAAAGACGGGGAGCTGCACCTGACCATGAGGCAAAGATAGGTCATGTGATAGTTGATATGGCTCTGATACGCTCTCCTCTGGTGTAGCCGTGTCCATGCTGCTCCTTATAGATGGCTTGCGTTCGAGAAAATGTCATCACTATTGTATCAAGCGCCGAAGTAGATAGCAATATGTGGCTTCCAGGTAGGGGAGGAATGTTCGTCGAACAAGAAATTTTTATCGGTATATAGATAAAAACTTTAGAAATGTTATTAAAAATATGATTTTATTGAATACTATATACTTTTTTTATGATCTAGTAGAGCTATGATCGGGCGATTGCAAGAAAAGCCATCAACTGTGATCCAAACAAGCTCTCGTATGTGGATTGTGGAAATGTGCGTTAAGAAGGAGAATATCTATGAAACGTACTATCGCTACGTCTATTATGTTATTTATGATGCTGCTGTTTGCATCAATGACAAGCGTGGCTCACGCCAGCGGCACACCACAGCTTGCAACCAGTACATTACCTGTAGTGGCTGACGGCTCTGCCTATGCTGCTTTTCTCAAAGTACCTGTGGGTTCCGCTCTGGCGAGTATTGGCCCATTGTTTCCGGTTAATTTAGGCTGTAATGTTACAGCAAGGACCGTGACTAGCTCAGCAGCCTCGCTGTCGCTGGGAAGCTTTGCTACTTCCGGCTCTCTGGTTGATCAAGTCACAACTACCAGGACAAGCACCTCTGCAACTTCCCAGGCGAGTTCTACGTTGCAGAACGTGAGCGTCCTGGGAGGGCTGATTACCGCCACTACCATCAGCTCCGTGGCAAACAGTACAGGCACGGCTACAAGCCTGTCGAGCACCAACAATTCAACGTTTGTTGGCCTGAATGTTCTTGGAGTACCGTTCGTAGGCACACCGTCTCCAAATACCATGATTGCCCTTCCGGGAATAGGTAGTGTGACTTTGAACGAGCAGGTCCCCTCAGGGAATAACGTCAGTAGCACTGATATCAGGGTCATTGCTATTGACGTGAAAGTCACTCTGAGTAATATATTTGGGCTTCCCGTTGGCGCTCATATTATCATTGCCAGCGCTGCAAGTAGCCTACAGCGTACAAGTAGCCACACTATCGTTGATGCCAACGCTTATGGACTCTTTGCCTTTGCCAAAGCTGGTGTTGTGTTTGTGAAGAGCGGACCCTTCGCTGAGGCTTCAATTGGCTGCACCGGTGGAACCAAAACCGTGAGTGTGGCGAGCGTCAACGTACCGAATATCGGTAGTACGGGAACGATGACCGACACAGCTACAGGGAACATTACGGCTTCAGGTGCCACTTCTCAAGGCTCATCGACAGTACAGGGCATAAACTTGCTCAGTGGGCTTATCACTGCTAATGTCATCACCTCTACAGCTCAAGCCGGTTTCAACGGAAGCTTTTCCCACTCTGGGACAACATCTCTGGTCAACTTGCACATCGCCGGAGTGCCGATAGCGGTTAACCCCGCTCCAAACACGAAAATCAATATCCCAGGGGTTGGCTTTGTGGTCCTGAATGAACAGACTGTGAGCCAGAACGCGTCGATGGTGAAGATCGGTGTGAACGCCATTGATCTCCATATCACGGTGGCTGGTGTCCCCGGCTTACCAGTGGGGGCCAGGGTTGTCGTTGGTCATTCGTCGGCCAGCGCGAACACGTTCGTGTAGTAGTCTGCACTGCTAAGCTAAGATACACCAGGAATAGAGTAGAAGGTGATGGCTCTTCTACTCTATTTTTTGCTACTGGACAATGGTATAGCGGACGAATGTTGGACAATGCTGTATGATCCTGATTAGAATGTTGAGGTGGTAGAGGTGTGGATAAAAGTGCAAATTAAGGAAAGAAGTGGAGTAGTCAATGCGTGATTTAGCAATGAGAGCCATCAATGTTGCTCAGCAGCTAGGTGCCAGCTATGTCGATATCCGCGTGATGGAGCGTACAACCGAGGGGATTGAGGTCAAGAATGGGCGTGTTGAGGGTGTCTCCAGCGGTATCAGCAGCGGCTTTAATGTTCGAGTCATTGTGAATGGAGCATGGGGCTTTGCCAGTAGCGCACGAATAGATATAGCAGAAGCGGATCGCATGGCGGCCCAGGCCGTACAGATTGCCCGCGCCAGCGCATTAGTGGCGGGGGAGCCGGTTCGTCTGTCACCGTTAGCGCCACAAACAGGGACGTATCGTACCCCTATGAGGATCGATCCTTTTGCGGTGCCGTTACATCGAAAGGTGCAATTGTTGCTTGATGCCGATGCCGCCATGCGTAGCGTCAAAGGGGTAGCTTTGACCAACGCGATGATGGAATATGCTCGCGAACATAAAATTTACTAGGATTACTGGCGAATAATGCTCAGAATGCGGCAATCAGACATTGCCGCATTCTCCCCTTCGGCATAAGTCAGCTAATTGGGAGATTCCTGTTACAACTTGCCTCATTATAACGTCGTGAATTGTGAGATAATAGACTCATCTACTCCCAATTATTAGCACGTCAGGAGGCATAAAAATTTATGCAGCTCAGCTTAATTGATATCCTCTTTCTGGTCACCGTCGCACTGCTTGTCTTCAATGGCCTGCGGAATGGCGCAGTGATTAGCCTGGTCAACATGATTGGCATCCCGCTTGGCTTTGGTGTAGCCTACGTTTTCGGTCCTTCCTTTACCTCGTTGCTGGCCTCCAATGGTTTACCCGCCGTTCCTCTAATCTCGTATGCCGCCCTTTTTCTTGGAACTGTGATGATATTACATATTATTGGCACCATTGTACGTGGAATTGTGCATAAAATCCCTCTGATTAACATGGGAGATTCGCTCATCGGTGGGGTGATTGGCTTTGTTGAAGCCTGGCTGATCTGGCTGATATTATTGATTGTACTGGGAAGCTTTCTTGGCAGCTTGCAGAATGCGATCAATCAAGGTACGCATGTTATACCGGGACTCAACATTCAGGTAGATCAGTTAAAAGCCTGGCATGACTTTTACAATGGGGCTGTGACTAATAGCATTTTCGCCAAAGTCAATGGCTTTTTTGTCAAAGAACTGCCCAGCTTGCCACAACTGCCACAGGGCTAGCTGAACTTGCGTTCTCCTGGCTGGATAGATAGAATATAAATAGCAACGTTGTTTTTTAACGAAGAAGCGGAGGAAATTACGACCAGGCAAGATCGCCTCATTGAGACGGGGGTGAATAGAGGCCCGGAACGTGCCTATCTGATCGCAGTAGATTCCAGCGATGATGATCGTTTGTGGAGCGTTGAGGATTCGGTGAGTGAGCTGGGGATGCTGGCGCGGACCGCCGGAGCGACGGTGGTAGGTACAATGATTCAGAAGCTTCCTCACCCTGATGTCGCGACCTATGTAGGGAAAGGCCGCGCTCAAGAACTGAAAGATCTGGAAAAACAACTGGCATTTGAGCTAGTAATCTGTGATGATGAACTTACGCCAACGCAACAACGCAACCTGGAGAAACTGCTCAATGTGCGCGTGGTAGACCGGACGGCGCTGATCCTTGATATTTTTGCGCAGCATGCCCGCACGCGTGAAGGGCGCTTACAGGTGGAGCTGGCTCAACTCGAATACCGCTTGCCTCGCCTTACCGGTCGTGATACCGATTTTTCGCGTCAGGCTGGAGGCTCGCGAGCAGCCAGTGCCGGAGGGGCCGGTGGCGTCGGTGGAGCTGGCGGCGCGATTGGTGTGCGCGGTCCTGGAGAAACCAAAATAGAAATTGACCGCCGTCGCATTCGTAGCCGCATCTCGGACCTGAAAGAAGATATTGAGGAAGTACGTACACAACGTACTATTCATCGCCGCCAGCGCGTTGCTCAGGCTATTCCCATTATCGCTATTGTAGGTTATACTAATGCTGGCAAATCTACCCTGTTCAATGCCTTGACCTCGGCTGGGGTGCTGGTGGAAAATCAACTCTTCGCTACTCTGGACCCGGTCACACGCCATGTTGTGCTGCCTGGGAATCAAGAGGCACTGATTACTGATACCGTTGGCTTTATCCAGAAGTTGCCAACAAAACTGATTGCAGCCTTCCGCGCCACCCTTGAAGAGGTTATTGAAGCCGATCTCCTGCTGGAGGTGGTGGATAGCAGCCACGAGAATGCTGTTGAGCAGAGTGAAACGGTCAACGATGTGCTGGACGACCTGGAGGCCGGGAAAAAGCCTCGTGTGACCGCGCTCAATAAAATCGATGTCCTTGACGAGCCAGCAGAGCTGGATGTAACGCTCTACCCTAATGCGGTTGCCGTGTCTGCTCTAAAAAATATTGGGCTGGACGCCCTCTGTGAGAAAATTGCTGAAGTGCTGGCGAGGAGTATGGAGGCGATTGAGGTGCTGATTCCCTTTAATAAAGGCGAGTTAGTGGAACTCTTCCACCGACGTGGCCATGTAGACCTGGAAAGACATGAGCCGGAAGGAACCTTTATTAGCGGACGCATCCCGCATTCTCTCTATGACTATTACTCACCATACAGCAAGCTCTCAAGTCACTAGTGCCATTGACCAATGGGTGCCGCCTGGTTTGTATTCAAGGGGACTGACAGATAGGTAGTGTCCGTGTTGCTGCCCAACAAGTGTCTATAAGGGCTATGGAGCTTGTAGGTAAGCACTAGAATGTGTTATGCTGCTATAGACGGGCGCTTTAGCATCTCGGCTAATTGAGGAAGCGAGAGTAGTCTATGCCAGAACGAAAACCACAAACAAAATTTGTTCCACTGCGCATTCGCTTTCGCTCATTTTTAGAGCAATCTCAAAGGGATTACGAACCCAGGCAATCTACCAATGGCATACAGCTAGATGGAGCCGCTACTACTATGCAGGCGAATGGAACCGGGCATGGTCCAATTCCGAATGGAGTTGCCAATGGTGTGCAGCGCAATGGCGTTGGACATGGCCCAATCCCAAATGGAACAGCCCATGCTGTGCTTTCAAATGGCGCGGCTCAACAGACTGAGAATCAGGAGCAGAGGATCACCTGTATTCTGGAAGAGCAGAAACGCTCCAGGCAAATTAAAGAATTGCTGCGGCTGGGTAATCTGCTGCGTGCAGACCTGGGTCTGGACGAGGTGTTGCAACATGTCGCCTCCTCCACAGCAAGCTGTACAGGCTTTCGTGTTCTGGTGATGAATCTCATTAATGAGAAAAAAGGCTATATCATGGGCGTAGCCTTTGCTGGCCTCTCCGAGGAGGATCAGGATACGATGCGTAACGCGCATGATCCAACCGAAAAGATCATGCGACTGATGCGCCCGGAATATCGGATTGGCCAGAGTTATTTTATTTCTCACGAACATCCAGAAGCGTTTGAAGGTGGCACGGTTATTTACCTCAAATCGCCTGAGGGCTGGAAGCCTGGAGATTGGCATCCGGCTGATGCGTTGCTTGTGCCCATGTTTAGCCCTCGCGAGCAGAAGATGCTGGGTTTCCTTTCTTTAGATGATCCTGAAGATGGCAAGATCCCCACGCTGGAGAGCATTGAGGTTGCAGAGCTTTTTGCCAGTCAGGCCGCCATAGCCATTGATAATGCTCGACTCTTCCAGGAACGCGAAGAAGAACATGCTGCGCTGGCAGAGGGCGTTACGCGACTGAGAGAAGATCTGGAAGGTTTACGTAGCGGCGACATGCATACCCACCTCAGCTCCTCCCATCCGAAACTGCAACCAATCGCGGATACGCTCAATATTGTGATTGAAGAGATCAGTGGGATTTTGAAAGATATGCAGATGGTGGCGCATGCCGTCGATGACCATACGCGCAATGTGCAGCGCAGTTCTGAATCCCTGGTACGCGATACCGTTCAGCAAGAACGACAGGTGAATCAAATATCGCAGGTTATCAATGATATCGCGAGTATGATGCGCAATGTATCTGAACGGGCTGCCACGCTCTCTAAAACCGCTGTTGACGCCGTCGATGTCACAATTGAAGCTCAGGGAGCGGTAGACCGGGCGGTAGAAGGGATGGGGATGGTGCGTGAGGCGACCATGCAATCTGCCCGCACGATGAAATCGCTGGGCGAAAGTGGGCAGGAAATCAACGAAACGGTACTTGATATCAACAATTTAACCACGCGCATGCATCTGCTCTCGTTGAATGCCGCGATTGAGGCCGCTCGCGCAGGGGAACAGGGTCAGGGCTTTGCTTTGATCGCTAAAGAGATTCGCACGCTAGCCATGCTCTGTTCAGAAGCCGCTCGCAAGATCGATACGTACATCCGCACTATTCAACATGAAACAACCGCCGTTTCGCAAAGCGTTGAGCAGGGCACACAGCAGGTCGTCATGCAAACTGAACTGGTGACGCAGACGGGCGTTGCGCTGGAAGCTATCAGTATCGTGACCGAGCAATTAACCACCCTGATCCAGGGGATTTGCGAGACGGCTGAAAATCAGTCGCAAGGCTCACAACTGGTCGTCAGCGCCGTCTCCGAGATTTTGCATATGACCGGCGATATTACCCGCCATATGCGCGAAATGCAACACTCAATGGGTCATCTCGTGGAGCTAACAAATTCTTTACGCACCCGTATGGCGGTATTTCAGCTGTCAGCTCCTCTTTAGCTGAAACAGGAAGTAGTACGGCTGCGCTGAGATGAAAACTGTGATGAGCTTTTGCTTAAGCTTGCCCATAATATCCCAGACTGTGCGCCGCTGCGTAAGCCAGTTGCGCTTCCTCCTGCCGTCCCATTTGTTTAAGTACCTGTCCTTTATAATAATGAAGAACAGCCGCGCGCGGCGCAAGCTGAATAGCCTGTTCATACGCGTCTAAAGCTATCTCCAGAAGTTCCAGGTCAAAAACTCTTTCATCATAATGAAGAGAGCCAAAGTTGTGCTGATCTGTTTGCTGTAAAGCTGTGGTATTGCTCTCTCTGATCTCGCCACCTGATTCATCTAATATCATCAATATCACCATCAAATAAAAACACTGCTCTTCATGAACAGGCTAAAAGTCTTTGCTAGAATATTTACGTACGACAGTAAACAATTGGGGCCTGGGAATGAAATTGCTTACTTTTGTACTACTATCTGGTCGAAAAACAAACAACTTCTGTTCCGAGAGCATCCTACAGACGCCTTTGCCCACAATCTCTTAAGAAGACGCCATAGTATGACTAATCGGGTCAATTTTGGGGGATATTCTTTAGATATTCTATGGAATATTCCAATAGTTGTCAAACGCTTGAGTAAACCGAGCGCAAAACTAGAGGAGAAGCGAGAAGGTGTGGGTGTATAGTGGGAGGGACCGCTTGCTATTCAGCAAGCGGTCCCTCCCACTACGAGTGATTAGCGTCTATACCAGAATTGATCCCAGGCTTGCCAGAATGTATCGGCGGTTGAGACAACCGTTCTTGGCCCCTCGATTCGGACGCCAGTACGTCCGCGGAAATCGTTCACGCGGTCGGGCGTTGCCAGTTCCACTTTAAATGTCACTGGTCCGGCCACTTTGTAGGGTTTGGGCCAGTTATGCATACTCAATGCCTGAGCGGCGTTCATTTCAATCAAAGAACAAGCGTCCTTAGGGGCCATACAGCGAGCGGAGAAGCGGCCCAGGCCCTTCTTCACTTGAGCCGTCACGACCTCATTGCCGAGCAAGGTACGCACCTCGCGGCAGGTTGCTTCGTCGCCAGAAACGAAGATTGCGGGTACATCCCAGCATCCCCCAATCGCCGCAAGAATCCCACTTTCGCCGACCAGCGTATCATTAATCCAGGCGTTGTACCAGGCTTCCGAGGAAACCGTATGGCAGAGAACGCCATCAGCAGTGCCCGCCATCGCATGCGCACCCACAAATAAAATAGCATCGCAACCCTGAATAAAGGGTTCGACGTAGCGCGCCCAGGGATAGCCAAAGACATATTCTGCGCCCGATTCCAGACGTTCAGGCACGAAACTTTTAAAGCTATAAGCACCACCTGCCCCATGACAATCGACAACCGTGACTTCTCTTGCTCCGGCTGCGCGTACGCCTCGTACAGCTGCATTCATCTCGTCGGTGTAGAGTTTTCTACATTCCTCATAAAGATCTGTACCGCCTGTCACCTGTTCCCAGGTCTCGATACAGGAGATGCCTTCCATATCACAAAAAATTATTACGCGCATTACGCCCTCCTTTTTATCTATGGATCATGTCTATATTATCAATAACGGATATGCTATGCAGATGACCTGGGGCGTTTAGTTTTCCGTTGCTGTTCCCATCGCTCAAGGCGTTGTTGCTGGCGAGGATCTGGCTCATACTCGCGATAGAACCGCTTGCCGATTTTCCAGCCCAGAAATCCGCAGATGGCAGCTCCTAGCAGCGGGACTGGCAAGGTAGCGGGGCCAAGATAGCCGCCACTGGATAACAGAATGGAGGTGGTCAGCATGATGGCAAAGGTAAGCAACAGGCCGACCACAATGCCGAGGCAGCAGCCAAGCGGCCCTCCGTTCGCCTCTCCCTGAGCTTCTGGAGGGAGCATTGATTCGGGGGAGGGAGAGGGTGGCGCTACTAACTCTTCTTGCTCTGCGTCGGCAGAGGACGACATGGCAAATGCCTCCTGAGATGGCTCTGCTGTATGCTGATTCTCTGCTGATGACCAGGAATCTGAAGGTTCTGAAGGTATAGACACAGGCGTTAGTCCTTTGAAAAATAGCCGGACCTGCGCGAAAAAGTACAGGTTGTTCTGTTTAGAACGTTCCGAACTGGCGATCTCCGGCATCGCCCAGACCTGGAACAATATAGCCAATATCGTTCAGTACTTCATCGAGGGCCGCAATGTAAATGTCAACATCAGGGTGAGTCTGCGAGAGCTTGAGCAGGCCGTAGGGAGCCGCGATAATGCCAATGTATGAAATCCGGCGGATGTCACGCCGCTTCAAGATATTGATGGCATCAATCGCAGAGCCACCAGTTGCCAGCATCGGGTCCACCGCGTAACATACCTGGAGGTCAACCTGATGCGGAAGCTGGTTATAATATTCCAGGGCCTGAAGGGTACGCTCATCACGCCGTAAGCCCAGGTGCCAGATCTGAGCGTCGGGGATAACTTCGCGGAACCCCTCCGCCAGACCGAGACCCGCTCGCAAGATAGGCGTGATCCCAATGCCACCCGCCAACCTGTATCCCTGCGTCTCCTGCAACGGTGTTTCAATAGTGGAGGCTTCCAGGGCCAGCGATGCGGTCGCCTCATAGGCCAGTAGCGCCCCGATCTCTTTCACCAGACGATAAAATTCTGGCGGTTGTGTCCGTCTATCTCGAAGCATGGTCATTTTATGAGCCATCACCGGATGGGTAGAGATATGGACTCGTGGAAGCTGTAATACCTCCTCACGCGTCGGCTGGGCTATGCCCTGCATAGGCAACGACTGGCGTCCCTGGTTGGCGCTTGTATCCGTCATTACAAAATTCTCCTTTGCCACATTTATGCTTACCAGGAAATTGTATCAAAGTTATGCATATGCGTCGAGTGAAAAGATTTTCGGGGGAAAAGTCCTGCTGTGGGGCAGAGCCTGAGTACATTTCTCCATCGAGTATGCTATACTAGGCGCATGGTAATAGGAGCCTGTCAAATTACATTGCACTTGCCCGCATGTCATTCTCTGAAAGAGAAACGACAGGTGATCAAATCTGTGATGGCGCGGGTACGCAACCACTTCGAGGTGGCAATTGCTGAAGTCGATCAGAATGACCTCTGGCAGATTGCCGTTCTTGGCGTCAGTTGCGTGAGCAATAACCGCCAGCATGCAGATGAAATCCTGGGACATGTGCAACACTATATCGAAGAATCACGACCAGACTTGATACTATCTCATACTGAAACAGAAATGTTTACCTGGTAAATCTATGTCATTACACATGTTACATACTCCTCAACCCGGTTTGCCGCCTCCCGTCTATGTGCTGGGAGTGCGCGTAGATCGCCTGTCGCAGCCGCAGACTCTTGATGCAATCGAGCAGATGATCGAGCAACGTCGAGCTAATCATGATATGTCATGTAAGCAGGTTGTTACGGTCAATCCAGAGTTTGTCATGGCGGCGCAGCATGACGCCGTTTTTCGCCAATGTATTAATCAGGCCGCCCTTGTCGCTGCCGATGGTATGGGGGTAGTGTGGGCGACGCGCTATCTGCGCACTCCCGCCCCCGAACGGGTCACGGGCACCGATCTTGTGGCCGAGCTTGCCAGACGCTGCGCCCTCAAGGGCTATCGTCTCTATCTGCTGGGCGCTGCTCCTGGTGTGGCGGAGTTGGCAGGCGAGCGGCTACTGCAACAGGCTCCCGGTTTGCAGATTGCCGGGGTCTACGCTGGCTCTCCTGCTGCTGAGGAAGAAGATGCCATTATCGAGCGCATCCAGAGCGCACAAACGGACGTGTTATGTGTAGCATACGGTGCTCCCGCACAGGAGCTATGGATACGACGGAACCTCTCGCGGCTTCCGGTCGCGGTAGCAATGGGGGTTGGTGGCGCTTTCGATTTTCTCTCCGGTCGGCAGCGTCGTGCTCCCCTGCTGATGCAGCACATGGGGCTTGAATGGTGTTATCGCCTCTACCGCGAACCCTGGCGCTGGCGACGCATGCTGGCTTTGCCACGCTTTGCCCTGCACGTTCTGTTAAAAGGGAGCGGAGAAAAATGACACTTGATACCAATGCTTCTCCTGTAGCCACTGCGCATTTGCGTTCGCTGATTCGTGCATTTCAGGGCAAGCGCATGCTCGTGATAGGCGACATGGTGGCCGACGAATACCTGATCGGGAGTCCAACGCGTATCTCACGCGAGGCTCCCGTCCTGATCCTTGAACTGAACCAGCAGCGCATTGTGCCGGGGGGAGCGAACAATGTCGCCATTAATGCCAACACGCTTGGAGCGGAGGTCTTTCTCGCTGGCGTTGTGGGCGATGATGTGCCGGGATACAGCTTGCGCCAGGCCCTCAATGCGCTTGGTATGCACCAGGATGGGGTCTTGACTGACAACACGCGTCCCACTTCTACCAAAACACGCGTGCTTGCGGGGAGTCCGCAGCTCGTGCGACAGCATATTGTGCGTATTGACCGTGTGGATCGGACCGAAATCAATGAACCCTGTAGAGGTCAGATTATTGACTACATCAAGCAGATACTCCCTTCTATCGATGCCATTGTGCTCTCCGATTATGAGAATGGCGTGATTAGCCCGGCCATTATCGAGACCTGCCTCCCGGCGGCCCGCGAAATGGGCAAAGTGGTGGTGGTAGACGCGCATGGCTCATTGTTTCGTTTCCAGGGAGTGACCGCTCTGACGCCAAATCAGCCCGAAGCGGAAGCAACGCTTAGCCTCACAATAAACACGCTTGATGACCTCAATACTGCTGGTCAGCGTTTGCTGGAGGGCAGCAATGCCAGGAGCGTGCTGATTACGCGTGGTAGCGAGGGCATGAGCCTGTTTGAAGAAGACAAACCTCCCCTGCACCTACCAATTTACCGTCTACCTTTGGCGAGCGAAATCGTTGATACCAATGGAGCAGGTGATACCGTCGCGGCCACCTTTACGCTGGCTCTGACGGCAGGAGCAAATATGGCTGAGGCGGCGTATCTGGCCAACGCTGCTGCCGCACTCGTGGTACGGCGTCTAGGCTGTGCCAGCAATACTCCCGAAGAATTGATGACTATATTATGAGAAATAACGTATTACCTGATACACGTAATAAAATATTGACGCGCCAGGAGCTTGCCGCTGAACTGTGTCAGCGCCAGCAAGCAGGAGAGCGAGGCGTCTTCACCAACGGCTGCTTCGATCTGCTCCATCTTGGGCATGTGCGTTATTTGCAAGCGGCGCGCAATCTGGGTGATTTCCTGGTGCTGGCTTTGAACAGCGACGAGAGCGTACGCAAGTTAAAGGGCGTCGGGCGACCACTCGTGCCTGAGATGGAA
>DASTZT010000581.1:0-7881 GCA_035764225.1 Ktedonobacteraceae bacterium | reverse complement strand
AAATTGGTGGCAGCGATGAAGAGGATGCTGCTGAGTTTATCAAGACGATGAAAAAGCCGGTGGTGGCCTTTGTCTCCGGTCGCACAGCACCTCCAGGAAAACGCATGGGGCATGCAGGCGCAATCATCTCAGGCAATACAGGAACTGCACAGGGAAAGGTGGCCGCACTCCAGGCCGCAAATGTGCCCGTTGCTGACACCATTTTTGAGATCCCGGACCTGGTCAAAAAAGTGCTATAGTGGTCACCAGGTGATAAGTACATTGGGCGTGATCTCCATGCCCAATGTCCCTGGCAAGGTTATTTTTCAAGAACCCGTTCTCTTCAAAGGAAGAATTATGACAACGGCCCTCATTTATGATCCGATTTTTTTAGAGCATCATACGCCATCGAAACATCCAGAGCGGCCTCAACGGGTCGAGATGGCGATGGAGTTCTTGAAGGCTCTCAACTGGCTAGAGAGAGATGGCCTGGTACAGCTCCCACCGCGCGCGGCCACCATAGAGGAGCTGGCAACAGTACACGAGGTAGAGTATATTCACGAGGTAGAGGAAGCGAGCAAGAAGGCCGCCTTAGAAGAGCAAGCGGGTGGGCGCAGAAGCTGCTACTTTGCCACCGATACCTACGTTTCCGCGCAGTCGTATGAGGCCGCGCTTAAAGCAGCAGGAGCGCCTTTGGTGGCTATTGATGCGCTGATGAAGGGCGAAATCAATAACGCCTACTGTCTGGTGCGCCCTCCTGGGCACCACGCCCTGCCAGAAGCGGCGATGGGCTTCTGCATTTTCAACAATGTTGCCGTTGCCGCTCGTTATGCTATCGACCGTTACGGGTTAGAGCGCGTGATGATTATCGATTACGATGTCCATCACGGCAATGGCACTCAGGAAATGTTTTACGAAGATCCGCGCGTGCTCTACTTCTCCCTCCACCAAGCTCCGTTCTACCCTGGCACCGGCCTCTCTGACGAACGGGGAGAGGGACCAGGGCTGGGCACAACTATTAATGTACCGTTGCCTGCAAAAACTGGCTTTGAGACCTATGATCCGATCTTTCGCCAGTTTATGGCTCCGGCTGCGGATCGCTTTGATCCACAACTGATCCTGGTATCTGCTGGCTTTGATGCGCACTGGAAAGAGAATGAGACGGGCACCAAGTTGGTAGCGCCCGATATGAACATTTCCACTGCCGGTTTTGCCAAGCTCAATCAGATTATCATTGATCTGGCCAATACCCTTTGTGCTGGACGCCTGATCTTCGTACAAGAGGGCGGCTATCATCTGGAAGCAACGGCCAGTTGTATCGCCACCTGCGTGAATCTCCTGCTTGGCGATGATGCTGCCGTAGATAGCCTCGGCCCGGCACCGCACCAGCCCTATCGCATCAATACCGATGTGCTGATTGCCGAACTACGGCGTATTCATGGCCTGACAGGCTACCGCATGCGCCACACCCCCAAACCGGATATCGCACGGCTACGGCGCGAAGTGAAGGGGCCAGATAAAGAACAGTAGGGGCAGGTGCAAGACCAGCCCTTTTGCATCACATATCGCAGGGGCCGATTTTGCACCTGCCTGCCCCTACCAGCTATAGAACGAAAATAGATCAAGCATTGACTTCAAAGAGTGAGAGACGATACACTGAGAGGGGGAATCATCCAGTAGTAGTCAGAGATAAGAGGAATTATGGCATCTCATTCTGAACAGATACGCCTGCTGACCGGCGATGATGTGTCAAACATCGAACGTCTTACCCGTACCTCTGAATACATTTATCAGCGCTTCACCTTAGAGGAGTTACCACTCATACTCAAGCATTACCCGTCAGTAGGCATCTTCCACGATACCTCAATATATGGCTTTCTCTTATCGCAAATCGTCAACCCACCTCACGCCTGGATAGGGGGCTTCGGCGTGAGCTGGACAGAGAGTAGCGCCTATCTCGATATCCTTTTCGCCTTGCTTGAACGCCTGTATTCAGCCTTGACGACACGCGGCATTCGTTACCTGCACTACTCTGGTAATAATGCTGACCGCGACTGGCTGCGCAATACTCTGTTAACGCGCGGGTTTATCCCATATCGCCTTCTCTACTCCTACGACAAATTTGGCTACAACATTCCAACGGAGGGCAACCAGGACGTGACCATTCGCCCGGTGAAACTTAGCGGTGCGGGCAATGATATGGAGGCTCTTCTGGCGATTGAGGACGCGTGCTTCGATGATTTGTGGCGCTATGATAGCGTTGCTTTTAGCGATATCGCGGCAACCCATCCCTATTTTGTGGTAGCGGAATTGCATCACAAGGTGGTCGGATATCAGTTCAATACCGTCGATGAAGAGAATGGCTACCTCGTACGGATCGCCGTCCATCCTGCTGTCGAAAGCAGAGGCATCGGGGCGCGTTTAATGGCGGAAGCAATCCACTTTTTTGAGCACGCACGCACACCGCATATCCTGCTCAACACAGAGGAAAACAATACGCACGCCCATCGCCTTTACGAATGGTTTGGCTTCGTCCGACTACGGCAAACGGGGTTCGTGCTCAGAAAAACGTTATAGCGCATCTGGGCAGGGGCAAGCTCTGCCCCTACAGGACACGCCTAGCTTCACAGGGGCCAGCCTGGGCGGTCCTACAGGACGCCTAGCAGGTATCGGGCCGTCAGGGGGGCGGATTTATTTTTGACTGCCAGTTGGAAAGCCTGACCTACCTGCACATGGCGATAGACTTGCATGTAGGATGGCTCGTTGAGCAGAATATTGTTGTCGGAGACGTTGTTCTGCAAGCGAGATGCGACGTTGACGGTATCTCCTATGGCGGTATAATTCTGCATACGCTCTTGCGATCCCACATTGCCTACGGTAGCCAGGCCAGTATTGACGCCAATACCAAACATCACCTGCGTTTCCTGCGGCTGAGAACGCTGGTACTCCAACACGGCCATGCGCATTTTCCAGGCAGCACGCACGGCTCGCAACGCATGATTCCTTTGGGGGAGAGGCGCGTTAAAAATAGCCATCAGCGCATCGCCTTGAAAGGCGGTGAGCGTTCCTTCCTCTTCCCAGATGGCTTCGCACATAATTTTGAGATAGCGATTAATCAGGTTCATTACCTCTTCAGGCGGCATGCTTTCGCTTAAACGCGTATAGCCCCGAATATCGGCAAAGACCACGGAAATTTCTTTGGTTTCGCCTCCTAGATTGAGCGCCTGAGGATCTTTAATGAGCTGTTGCACCACGTTGGGATGGACATACCGTTCGAAGATGCGGCGTATCTGCTTGACCTGAGCCTCTGAACGCTTCAGCTCGGTACGATCATCCACCACCAGCGCCATACCGATATGGGTACCCTGCGGATCACGCAACGAGGAAACATAGAGATGCAAGTTAACCAGTCCCCGCCCTGGAATCTCACAGTCAATCGCATTCGGCACAATCGTACCATGATCGTGCTGCGTATTGGCATTCTGGAGCAACGCGCTTAGCCCAACCTGAGAACGGGCCTTAAAAACCTCACGATAGTGCTTCCCTAACGCCTCTAGCGGATTCAGGTTGAGGATAGCCCCTGCAGCATAGTTGAAGGTGGTAATCAGACCAGTGGAATCTGTGGTAATCACACCGTTCGCAATAGAGGAGAAAATATTATCCATGTATTGCTTATCTTCTCTTACCTGCTGAAGAGCTTTATTCAGATCGGCGAAAAGCCGGGCATTATCAATAGCAATAGCGGCCTGATTACAAAAGGCCAGGAGCAAATCACGGTGCCGGGGTCCAAATAAATTGGCGTTGATGCGGCTATCAACATACACAACGCCGATGCAGTTACTGCGCACCACTAGAGGCGCACACATAATGGAACGAATGCCGTAGGCCATAATGCTTTCTTGAGCGCGTAGAGCATCATCAACCTGGGCATCATCAGCCAGCAAAGGCTCCCTTGAGTTGATAACGCGCTTGACTGTGCCACGACTAATCTGCGCAGTTGCAAACTCGCTTTCGGGGATGGTCTGCGCGGCTTTATTGCGGGCAATCGTAAACTCCGGCTCGCCTGTGGCCGGATTCACCAGCATCAGAAAGCCGCGTTCCGCATTGACAAAATCGATCACGCGATCCATGACCAGGCGTAGCACCTCATCGAACTCAAGCGTCGAATTGAGCGTATGCGCGATATTATAGAGCGTTTCCAGCTCGTTACTATGTTGTTTAAGATTGATAATACTGCTATTGAGGGCTTCCCGCTCGCGCTCGAACGTTGCCCCTGGAGCAGCATGACCATTTGCTTGAGAGAAGCCTTGCTGTAACATCAAAAGCACACGCTGCAAAGCCTGACTCAGTCGCCCAAGCTCCAGGTCGGCCATCCGATTCGCATGCAAAGAGTCGGTAAGCAGCTGGACACGAGGATCATCTACCTCATTGGCATACTTTCCATCAACAGCCTTCTCTAGCTTACGGCTATGCTCATGCAGGGTACGTGAAATACGCACCAGCGTATCACCAATCAAGCGCAAATCATTGCCAGCACTCAATACCCAATCAGGTGATGCCGCCATGTGGTTCCCTCCGTCTACCTCGTAGCGAAGCGCATAATCTGCACGCTCAATGTACTTTTCGTCAAACGGCAACATAGGTTTAGCAACGATGCCTTTCTTTAGACGAGCCTCATCGAGAGTACGGCAATATTATAGCACAGCACCACTGGCAATAGAACTTTGACCCCAGCTCTTTCCTGAAAATCGCTGGACATTCTGCTCCTACACACCGGACTGTTCCAGATATTGCGCAAACGACATGGGAACAAAACCAAAATCGTGCTCAACACTATTAAGATCGGTGATATTGTCAAAAGAGAAGAGGGCCATCGCTGCCTTCGTTAAAGGTGGCTTCGGCAGAACAGCCTCCATTACCGCCGCGCCAACGCCAATCAGCGGTGTCGGGGCGTAGACTTTGGGCCTCTTTTTGTGCATCGCCTTGAGCAAGAGATCAAATACCTGCTTAAATGAATAGTGTTCAGGACCGCCAATAGTATAAATCTTCCCATTGGTATGCTCTGGTTCCGCAAGTACTTTGACGATGATCGTCACGACATCCTCAACATAAATGGGCTGGAACATCGTATGGCCTCCGCCAATCAGTGGCAAGACGGGAGCTGTGCGAATCAGATCGGTCAGCCCCTTAATAAAGGGGGCATTTTTACCAAAAATGACTGAAGGACGGATAATGGTCCAGTCCAGCCCACTTTCCATCAGCATCTTCTCTGCCAGGTAACGCCCTTGCATATAGCTGCCTGGTTTATCCGGTTTGGTTCCCAGGCCGCTAACCTCAACCATGCGCCTTACACCAGCCGACGTGGCAGCCTCAATCAAGTGAGCAGTGCCCTGAACGTTTGTTTCCTCATAATGATTGCCGGGCGATTGCTTGCGGTCAGCCGTAAGAAAACTTGCGTGAACAATGGTTTCGATACCACTCACAGCTGCATCTAACGTATCAGGTCTGGTCGTATCACCCTGTACAAATTCAACGCTATCACTCGCTAAAATTTTCGTAGCACGTTGCACATCGCGTACCAGACAACGTGGCCTTTCTCCCAAAGATACCAGGCGAGCAACTACATGTCGCCCAATATAGCCTGTCGCACCCGTAACAAGAATCATCAGCCTGCTCCTCCTCATGAAAATCTCTGATTGCCCCGTTTATTAGTATAGTCGCGCAGCAAATAACGCGCCAGAGAGTAGAGACACGCATAAAAAGGTGGGTAGACTGATGTTTTTCACCAGTCTACCATTGATTAAAAGCAAGCAGGCTGCTGATTTTACGTAACTAATCTGCAACCGGATCAGGACAGCGACTGACAAAAAAAGTGCTGTACCTGCTGAGTCAGTTGTTCAAAAGTAATATCTTGTAGAAAAACTGTGACAGGCACGAACACATTCAGGTCTGCTCCAATGCAATTTTTTAGTTCAATAGCCGTAAGAGAGTCAATGCCCAGACGATGAAGCTGCTGACGAGGCTCAAGCTGTGCTGATGTATAACCCAACACTCTGGCAATTTGCGTACCGAGGTATTGTGAAAGCATCGCTTGACGCTGCTCATCATCCAGTTCGGTCAAGGCTTCACGCGTCAGGAACCACTCCCCATCCTGGCTCTCGCCCTCCGTTCCAATTTCTTCGAGCAGCCGCACAAAAAGCGAGGAGCGGCTCAGTTTCGGATAGAACTGGCTCCACTTCCTCAAATGAAACGACATGACGCCAACCTGAGGCAACTTCTGGCCTGCCAAGCTTCCCAGAGCCGTTAATCCCTCCTGCGGTTTTATGCTGGTGAACCCGCGTAAGTCCAGTCGCCCACCACGATTCTCTTTCATCGCCTGACCAACCTCGCCCCAACGGCCCCAGTTAATGCATAACGCAGGATGACCTTGCTGCCTGCGGTAGTATGCTAGCATATCCAGAAAGGCATTAGCTGCCGCGTAGTTGCCTTGACCGGGCGAACCAATCAAGGATGCAGCCGATGAAAACAGGACAAAGTAGTCCAGAGGATCTTCCAGCGTCAGGCAATGCAGATTCCAGGCTCCCTCTACTTTAGGCAACATTACTTGCAGGAAGCGCTCTCGATTCAGTTGTAAGAGAATGCTATCGTCCAGCACGACAGCAGAGTGGAAGACGCCACGCAATGGCGGCATCTCACGTCGTATCCAGGCCAGCGCCTGCGCCAACTGCGTTCTCTGTGTGACATCCACTAACATCACAGAGACCATTGCTCCGGCTTCTCGTATGGTGCGTAGTATTTTTTTTGCTTCCTCCGTAACTTCGCTGCGCCCCATGAGGACAAGGTACCGCGCTCCTTGTTCGACCATCCATTGCGCCGTTCGCAGGCCGACTCCCCCCAGGCCACCAGTAATCAAGTATGTACTGTCGGGCTGAAAGCCGGTTCCCTCTTGTTCCTGCTCGGTTGGCAGGGTATGACGAACCAGTCTGGCTATATAGCGCCTTTCGCCGCGTAATGCTACTTCGTCAGCTTCATCATCTGCACAAATTTCTTTCAGCAAAGTGGTGCTCTGCTCTTCTGAAGAGACGGTATTGAGGTCGATCAAGCTACAACGCAAATCTTGATGTTCATAGACGATCACTCGGCCCAACCCCCACAATGTAGCCTGAGCAATGGCCGTAGTCCTGTCTTGCGCTTCAATCGGATGAACGCCATTTGTGACCAGCCAGAGGCGAGCATTGGCCTCTTTTTTCACCTCTGCAATCGCCTGGATCAGATGCAAGACGCCAATACAACAGAGATCCTGGTCCACAGAGCATACTTGCTGGGGACTCCCCTCATTTAGCGGCGGGGCCAACATAGCCCACAGATAGACAATCCCGATGGCCGCTTCGTCGTCTTCATGGAAGTTCTCTTTGAGCAAGCGATAGAAGCCATCGGGAACGGATGGAGACAATTCATACTGCTGCATCTCCAGATATTTGTATGCTTGGCCCGGCGTCACAACGACACAGTTTGCCCCGCCTGCTCGTAAATGCTCTGCTAGCCGCAGCCCGCTCCCATCGTGACCACTGAAGATCAGCCAGTTTTTGCGGAACGCTCCTTGCCTGCGCCGCTCGTCATATGCCTGTAGTTCCCAATTGACACGATAGAGCAATTGGTTTATACGCTGACGCAGATAATCCTGAGCCTTGCCATCCAACGATTGGAGCAGCACGCCAGATGCTTCGATCAGCACCTGCCCCTGCTCGTCAAACAGGATAATATCTCCTTCAAGGGTGCTCTGGTCGCCGCTATTTTTTGATCGCATCGTTGCGTGAGTATGCAGACTGTCGCCATGAGCCGGACGCCGGTAAAACTTTACTTGTCTCACTGCCACTGGCACATAGGTCTCTTGCCCATTTT
>DASTZT010000580.1:0-4881 GCA_035764225.1 Ktedonobacteraceae bacterium | reverse complement strand
CGTCACAAACAGCCCCCCGCGCTCAACGAGCAGATAGCGGCTGAAGCGGGCCTGCACCGTGCCAACCCAACGCTGATTTTTGTCAAGGACATCCTGACCAATCTTGAACGCTGCACCGTCCGCCGGAACCGCTATATACCTTGCTCTACGCGGAGCCATTGGATCTTCTAGCGCCCACCCCATAATCCCAACCAGGATAAAGGGAGCACCAATGATAGAGATCCACGGGTTGTCAGGAATAAACAATAACCCGATTACCGTCACCAGTATCGCCACGCTTAAAATAAGAGGCCACAAGCTTGGATTTGGCAAGTGGATATGCTGTTTTTCCTCCTCTACACCCTCTACCTCTTGATCTACTGCAACGGATTTGCCTGACGAATCCGTCGCATGCTTAGCATTTTGCAGAGAATTGTCCATACACGTAATTTCCTCTAAGAAATTTGCACGACGCACAAGGACTTGTATTACAAATTAGTCCTGATGCTAAAGGATACCACTCCCCCGCGCTTCCGTCAACTTCCGCAAACGCGGCTTCTCTGTTGCCTTCATCGCCTTCTCTCAAAGCTCTTTAAGGAGCAGTCCCTCTTCATAGATGCGCCGTATCACATCTTCGATCTCAGGCTCCTGGAAGGTAACATCTCGCAGACGATACCGCGTCCCCAACCAGACTACGAGTTCGTGGGCTGGCATGGCCCCATCGCTCTCGCTGCCAAAACTGAGCCAGAGGCGTGGCCCATCGGCTTGTACCTGACGTACTCCTGCAGGAAGCTCGTTTAGCGTCGGCTGACCATCATCACCACGAGGCAGAGCGGCAATCTCAGCAGCGTCTAACGTGGCGATTAAGATGCGCTCTCCGCCAAAACGCTGGCGAATATTGGCAACCGTGCCATCATAGAGCTTACGGCCATGATCGATGATTAACATGCGCGGACAAAGCGTCTCGACATCATCCATATCGTGCGTCGTCAGCAGGATAGTCGTCCCACGCTCCGCATTAATGGAAAGCAGAAACTCGCGGATGCGTGCTTTGGCTACCACATCCAGCCCGATAGTTGGCTCGTCCAGATAAAGCAGTTCAGGCTCGTGTAACAGGGCTGCAGCCAGATCTCCACGCATGCGTTGTCCCAGTGAGAGTTGGCGAACGGGCGTATGAATAAACTCGTCGAGGTCGAGCATTATGCGCAACTGCTTTAAATTGGCATTGTATTGCTCTTCTGGCACGCGATAGAGGTGGCGCAACAGGAGTAAAGAGTCCAGCAGTGGTAGATCCCACCAGAGTTGAGTACGCTGCCCAAAAACGACGCCAATCCGTGAGGCAAGCTCTCGCCTCTGGCGCATGGGAACAAGTCCGGCAACGCGGACATAGCCACTTGTTGGCGTCAAGATTCCCGTCATCATCTTGATCGTTGTGCTTTTGCCCGCTCCATTCGGTCCTATCAGGCCAATGATTTCACCACGTTCTACTCTAAGCGAAAGATCGTTGACGGCTGGCACTACCCGTACCTCAGGATCGACCACGCTCCGCAAGCCGCCAAGCAGCCCAGAGCGGCGATGTGTGACACGAAACGTTTTACAGAGATCTTCAACTTCGATCATAAGCGTCATCATATCCCTCCTTAATTGTTTTTAATAGTTAGTGATAGAGGCAGCTAGCTTCTTAACTCCCAGTGCTCTGATAACGATGAACGCCAAAGCTCCAGATCATGCCCGCGATCAGAGAGAAAGCCAGGGCAATCAGCGGCGTACCAAAAGCGATGGCAGAAGGCAGATTGAACGGCAGGGGTCGTCCTAGAATATAGCAAGTTGGGATATACGAACCAAAGGCTAACGGCACGACAAAGAGAAAAAAACGCTGCAATGTCTGATTATAAATTGTAATGGGATAGCTCAGCATCTCACGGCCACCATAGGTCAGGATATTGGTCAGTTCCGTTGTTTCGACAGTCCAGAAGCACAAGGTTGCTCCGAGTAACAGAATGGAAATGAAGATCACTGCGCCGCTAACAACGCTTAGTGGTAGGAGCAGCAACTTTTCGGGGGTCCAATGAAGGTCAGGCAAGAGGCGAAGTGCGATTACAAAAGCGATTGTTCCCTGAGTAATGCGACCGAAGCGGCGCAGGCGAAAATCGCTCCCGATCACCTGAATAAACGCCCCCACCGGGCGTAATAAAACGCGGTCAAACTCGCCGCGCCTGATCGTATCCGCAAAATTGTCAATCCCTGCTCCTGCTAGTTCCGCCAGGCCAAAACCGATAGACATAATGGCTGAAAGCAAAGCCACGTCACCAATCTTCCATCCCAGCAGCGAAGGAAACGGACCAAAGAAGAGTAGCAGCGCACCAAACTCCAGTATGGTGACGACAAAGTAGGTACCGATATCAACCAGCACATTGATTTTATATTGCAATTGTGCCCGTATTTGCAGCGCGATCAGACGACGATACAGCAGCATATCATAAAGAGCGGCACGCCATATGAGCATTCGCATATTATCCTCCCTGCACGACGACTCGTCGCGAGGCTAGCGACGTAATTCCACGTACGATCAGTGTTAAGAGAATAAGCCAGAAGATTTGACGGCTAAATGCCAGCCATAACATCGGTCCGCTCAATTTTCCCAGGCAGATCTCAACTGGAATGTTCATCAGGCCGTTGAAGGGCAGCCAATCGGCGATAGAACGTAGCCACGTCGGGAAAAACGGGAGCGGGATATAGGAACCAGTGAAAAACAGCGCGATGACGGCTGCTAGCGTGACCATTGCCCTGGCTTCAATGACCCAGAACGCGATCACGTTATACAAAAAGCGGTAGGCGATACCCATCATTGCCCCCAGAGGGAAGGCAACTGCATAGGCCAACCAGGAATGCCAATCCCCCGGTAGCCCAAAGCCGAAGAGCAGCGCCCCGGCGAGATACGTGGGGAGAAAACGAAAGAGGGTATAGTAGACGCTACGTCCAACCTCGCGGCTGAACCAGTACCAATAGAAATCGCAGGGCTTACTCAGATCGGTCACCACTTCTCCTGAGCGTATTGTGAGCATTAGATCAAGCCAGCCGAACGGCAACACCACCATAATCATCGCCTGCACCAGCCAGGTGTAACGCAAAGCATCCTGCACGTTATAGCCCGTCACCACTGGACGAGCGTGATACAGGGCGATGATGACATAGCTAAAAACAATCCCAAAGAAGACATTGGTCAGCAATCCAGCAATATTGGCCCAACGATAAATCAACTGCCTCCGGTATGCGGTACGTGCCACTTCGCAATAGAAACGCCACATATCATGCTCCTGATTTCATCAAAGGTGAGACAGCACAAAAATCCGGTATCCGCTGTATAGGGGATACTGGTCCTCTTACGAATTACGAACAATATTTCTGCGCACACGCGATTATGCGGGATAGCGCAAAACTACCCCGTGTCGGCTCTTCAATTGTTGCAGAGCGTTCGCGTATTGTATCACTAGAGAGGAATGCTGGTCAATCCCCAAAAATGATGCTATTCTTGATCCTTTGAGAGCGAAAGCTCATAGTCAGCTTTCCCATTAGAGGGGGGCTGGTGCGCCGCCTCACTCTGCGAAATTTGCATTCGGGCAAGGAGATCACGCTCCATATCCTGGAAAGATTGTTTAATCGATTCATGCAACGAGGTCAGGCGTTCATCTAGAGCCTTCTCTATCACGTCGGTCAGTTCGCTCCACGGAAACTCGGCCTGAATCTCGATGCTATTGAGGTCGGAGAAAGACTCAGGGACATAGGTTGGGGTGGGTGCAGAAGGGGGTGATGCAGGTTGCTGGTGAAGAAGTCGTTCAATGGCAAGCAGGTGGTTTGCCAGGGTGCTCTCGAATAGTTCGGCAAATTGTTGTCGTTCTTTTTCCTGATTCGCTGTCTGGGCAGTGAGCTGTAGCCCTTCTTTTTGCTCTGACAGATCCCGTGATTGCTGTTGCAATTCCAGGACGCGCTGTGGTAGCGAACTCATCATATACTGCTGCAAAGCAAGCAATTGTTGCTGAAACTCGTGCGCAAGCATACGCATACGTCGGTCAAAGGTATATTCTAATTCCTGGCGGTAAACAGTGAGCCTCTGCTCCAAAATTGCATTAAACGACTGAAGTTCATCTTGCGTAAATGACATCTTTTATACCTATGCCCCTTCTTCTTGCGCTAGTATCCCGCATTAACGTATGATGCCTGGTAACAGTATAATATAGAATTAAACTGTGTCAATGTACACTCGTGATTACGCCAAAGTTGGCTATTGGAGGACTATTATGCCGCGTGCCATTGATTTTCATGTCCATCTTCCCACAACCGAATTTATGCAGGTGACGCTTGGCCCTTATGCTCAGGCGGCTGAACGCTATTTTCGTACGGAAGTGAAATTGAAAGATATTGAGCAGATCGCTGCCGACTACGCAGCTCTAGATATGATCGGCGTCTTGCTCGCCTGGGATGCTGAAACCGCAACAGGACTGCCACCACTGGGTAACGATTACGTCGCTGCGATTGTCGAACGCTACCCCAAGCAGTTTATCGGTTTCGCCAGCGTCGATCCGCATAAGGGGAAGGCCGCCGTCAAAGAGATGGAGCGAGCGGTCAAAGATCTGGGGCTTGCTGGCGCAAAGTTCCATCCAGGGGTGCAATCCTTCTATCCGAATGATCCTGCATTCTATCCCTTGATGGAAAAAATTCAGGAACTGGGCATACCCGCTCTCTTCCATACGGGCACTAATGGTTTGGGCGCTGGTACTCCAGGCGGCATGGGCATTAAGCTTGACCACACCCGCCCTATTTACCTCGACGCCCTGGCCGCCGACTTTCCCGGACTTACCATCATTGGCGCGCATCCTTCCTGGCCCTGGCATGAAGAGATGA
>DASTZT010000579.1:0-3038 GCA_035764225.1 Ktedonobacteraceae bacterium | reverse complement strand
CCGTCTATCTGGCAAAGCATAAAATCACTGGCGAAAAGGCTGCCGTTAAAGTGTTGCTGGCTAAGGTACGTGTAGATGAGCAGTCCCGCGAGCAGTTTCTGCGCGAAATTGAAACGACACGCAGACTGAGCCATCCTCATGTTGTGCAATTTCTCGGTAGTGGCGCGCTGGATAGCATTTTCTACATTCTGCTGGAATACTGCGCCGGTGGCAGTGTTGCGCACTTGATGAGGCAGCGAGGAGGGCGGCTCTCACTTGATGAAGCCAGGCCGCTGCTACTACAGGCTCTGGAGGGTCTGGCCTATATCCATGCGGAAGGATTTGTGCATCGTGATCTGAAGCCTCAGAATATCTTGCTCACCGGCAGTCCGGGGCAGTGGATTGCCCGCGTCTCCGATCTGGGATTGGCGAAAAGCTTCGAGCAGGCTGGTCTGAGCGGCATGACGGCCACTGGCAATTTTTCTGGCTCCTTTCCCTTTATGCCGCGTGAACAGGTCATCAATTTCAAACGTGTGCGGCCTGTCTGCGATATCTGGGCAATGGGAGCTACCTGTTACAACATTCTCACAGGAGCTTATCCCCGTTCTCAACAGCCCGGACAAGATCCGCTCAATGCCATCTTGCAGAACGAGGTCGTGCCGCTACGGCAACGAGCGCCCTCCATACCTGCTCCAGTGGCTGAGGTCATTGATCGAGCGTTGGCCAGCATTGAGCGTGATCGTTATCAGGATGGCGGTGAAATGTACGAAGCCCTTGAGCATGCTTTCGCTCTGATAGGTTGAGCATTGCCCAAAGTCGTGAGCCAGCAAAAACTGGTCAGTCGAGCCAGCGCGTAGCAATATATAGGCTTGGAAACCTGTTGATGGTAGAGGTCGTATTATTATTACAGATAATCTTATGTTGTGGGGGAAGGTCAGAGAATTGAGTACAGACAAAGATATACTTGAGGGCAAATGGGTCACAAGTGAGAATGGATTTTCTATGTATACCCGCATTTCGCGCAATCCGCCGTCATATCCCGCGCCTGCCATTGTGCTGGTGCATGGTCTGGCTGTTTCCAGCAGGTATATGCTCCCGACCGCCGTGCGCCTGGCTTCCTCCTACGCTGTGTATGTCCCCGATCTGCCTGGCTTCGGCAGAAGCGAGAAGCCAGCGCATATCTTAAATGTGCGTGAATTGGCTGAAACTCTGATTGCCTGGATGCAGGCAGTAGGGTTGCCCTCAGCAACGTTTCTCGGTAACTCGCTGGGATGTCAGGTTATCGTCAATGCGGCTTTGTGCTATCCTGAGCGCGTCCAGCGAACCATTCTGGTAGGTCCAACGATGGACCCGCAGGCGCGTACGATCCAGCGAGCTGGCGTGCGCCTGTTGCGTGATGGCTTCTGCGAACCTATCCACTTTCTGCCAGTGCTGGTCCGCGAGTATTCAAGAGCAGGGATGCGGCGCACCATTGGCACATTGCAGTACGCTTTTGCGGATCAGATGGAGCAGCATCTTCCCCATGTTCATGCTCCTACCCTGGTAGTACGTGGCTCTCGCGATCCCATTGTATCGCAGCAGTGGGTAGAGCAGGTGAATCGCTTGCTGCCGAACAGCCAGCTTGCCGTTGTGCAGGGGGCAGGCCATGCCGTCAACTACAATTCGCCTGAGCAGCTCGCGCAGATTACGCGTCGGTTTCTGTCAGACCTGTCTCGGTAATGCCCTGTTGCTCTCATGGGTCAATAGGCTTGCTGGCAGCCGTGACTCTTCAGTTATGAGGGATGCTGGGGATGGCGAACGGTTTTTGCTGTCGCACAGAGGAAGAGCGTTTTTTTCTCTTTTCTTCCAGCAAAGCTTGATCCGCTAAATCCTGCACATGTCCCAGCCCCTCGTGAAGATCTTGTCTCAGGGACTTTAGCTTACTATTAAGCGCTTTCTTGAGTTTATCTTTTTGCGCCGATGAAGTTTTATGCAACTGACGGATGCTTGCCAGCAAAGAGAGAAGCGCCTGTACCTGCTCATTCATATATTGGAATGCCACCAGTGACAAATAATGGTAAGATCGTACAGATTGTGGCAGCGACTCGCGGTTTGATAGCAATATACACAACGCCTCTACCGTCTCGCTAACCTCTTGGAGCAAGGAAGTGATCCGTCGATATTGTTCAGCCGAAATATCCATACTATAGGCAAATATACGATACGCGTTAAGCAAAGCTCCATCCTTACCCTCTAACGTCTGGCAATGCATTTTAACCTCGGAAAGAAATGTATCTAGTGGCATTGGCGTAGAAGCTCGTAATATGGAGGATTTCTTTCCCGTCATATATTTACCTTTCTGTTGCTAATAACCTCGTTTGATTATCAAATGCTACTTGTACTGATTTCACAAGAAAAGACGTATATATAAAGCATTGCTAAAAAAATGGCGCTATACTTTACAATTTTCGGTCAATAGTTACTTTTCAGATGTTCTATTGCCTCCAGCAAGCAATTAACAAACTTCTTATAATGCTTGTAGAGCTTTCTTGAGCGACGTGGTGAGCGTGGTTTCTCCAGAGACTGTTCCTGTGCCAAAATATCTGAAGCAATAAGCAATCTCTCCCTGGCTTTTATCACGCTTGCCTGGGCCTTTTTAAGAGAGGGGAGAATGCTATCAATAGATTTGACATTTTGAAGCTGGTGGAATCTCCTGATGATGTGGCTTAAACCCCGTTCTATGACATCCAGGCTCTCAAGAGGAATTTTACGCTGGTTTTGCCCAAACAATACCAGATCATATAGCTGCCTCAGTTCTTTTCCGTGTTCTTGTAGTTCTTGTACTATCCACTGCTCAGGTGATTCTTCTGGCTGTCCGATGGCCGACTTCGAGTTACTTATCATACACGCCTACCAAAAGTTTTTATCGTGCTATCTTCCTCCCTTCCATCATTACATGTCTCAGTGCGTGTTATTATATCGCAGCGTTATTCATAGCTCAAGCCTTCCTATCCTATTGGATACTCTAACTAAAAAAGCCATTGTTCTACATCTGCTAAGAGCGTATCGCATACCGCTAC
>DASTZT010000578.1:0-22594 GCA_035764225.1 Ktedonobacteraceae bacterium | reverse complement strand
TGTAGCTTGGAGCATTATCTCCATCTCTATCTCAAGCGAACAAACACTCTCTTAGCCTACCGTAGCGCATCAAGTACAGACTACCCCTATTCGGTGGACACCACTTGGACGATGGCTTTCAGGCAGATTGAACAGTACCATGTTCTAGCTACTGCCCTTTTGTACGCCTGTGCTTTCCTGGACATTGAAGCCATCCCAGAGGAACTCTTTACTCTGACCTTTCCTGAACAGGATACAGCATTACGAGTGCTTGCGGATGATCTCCCGCAACTCGATTACGCTTTGGCTACTCTCAGACACTATTCTTTACTCAAACGAGACCCAGAAACGAAAACACTGAGCGTTCATAGATTAGTGCAGATCATGGTTAGAGAACGCCTGAGCGAGCAAAATTATCAGTATTGGTTACAACAGGCATCATGCTTGCTCCAACAGAGTTCTTCACCACTAAAAACCCGTGCTCCAGAGCTGATGCTTCTCCGAAATCGTGGAGTAGTGAAAACTGAGAGTTTTCTCTTTCTGGAGGAGGGAGGGGTACCATAGTACAGCATTATTCCGCCAGCACTGTGTCTTCTTGAGCTATCGATGCCTCCTTCTCTCCAGCAATCTTCACATCACGCAGATTGAAGATCGCATAAAGGCCGCCCACAGTCGCAAGCAAGCCAGCCATCAAAAAAATCGTATCAATGGGACCAAAAGCTATCCCCAGGATGGTCGCATGAAACTCGTGCATTACGGTACTTGCCAGGAAACTTACGATAGTAACAGCCAGTAGACTTGAAAGGTTGAGCGCTGTTTTGAAAACTGCCGCAGCTCGTCCAAGCAGTTCCTGAGGCGTTGTATGGAGTACTAACGGGCTGATAGAGACATTCACCCCCGCTACCAATAAGCCCTGGATGAACATGATCACGAGTGCTGGTATAAAATTATTCAGCCGTGCGTACACAATCACCAGCAGTCCAGTCAGAGTCAGGCCAAGGCTCAATACCTTTGTCACGCCGAGGCGTTGAGCAAATGCAGCAGCCAGCAGCGCTCCTAGAGTCAGACCCAAACCCATTGCAGTGTTGAGGAAGCCATAGAAGCTGAGAGGGGTGTGCAAGTTTTGTTGCAGAAAGAAAACGCCGAGCGCATTGAAGGAACCCTCGTAAAGCACAACCAGAAAGGCCGCAGTCAACACGGTTATAAGGATGTGATTTCTTACAAAGAAGCGGATGCCCTCGGCAAATTCGCGGAGGAAGCTTGTTTGTTCTCCAGGGACTCCACTACGCACAGATTTTGGAGCGCGGATCGCCAGGACAGCCAGGAAAGAGACGGCGAACGAGAGCGAATCGAACAGGAGAGCTATTTTTGCTCCGACTGCGAAAAAAAGTATGGTCGCCAGTGGAGGAGCTACAATCATTGCTAAGCTAGCCATTGTCTGTGACAATCCAAAGGCACGCGCACGGTGCGGCTCCTCAACAATAATGCTAACCAAAGTAAGCGAAGAAGGGCTGAAAAACTGAGCAGACGCGCTGGCAAAGAAAACAACGATAGAGATGATAATAAGCGTCAAAATAGCTGGCAGATGAATGATGGTCGCAAATGGAAGCAGCAGAGCAATGAGGACTGCTCGGAGAGCATCCATGCGCAACATCGTCTGTCTTTTCTCCCAGCGGTCGGCGAAAACGCCTGCTATCGGCCCGATGATCAGTATTGGAATTGATGCCGCTGCCAGCACTACACCGACGGCTAGCGGTGCCCAGCTTTGTCCGCCTGCAACCTGTGTGGCGACCCAGAGGACCAGGGTGGTGTCAAAGAGGTAATCACCCATAAAAGAGATTGTTTGTCCAAACCATAATAACGCGAAATTGCGATTGACTAGTATCCCAGGCTTTTTGGCTGGCAGTGTATCGCTTTTCATTTTCCCTCACAAGAGTCTAAAAATCACTCACGCTCAAACCTGTCAAAGCATCTTCAAAGAGAAAAGAGTATCAATTATATAAGTGCATACTGAGATCAACACTGATGGATTGCTAGAATGTTGAGCGTCCTCTGCTGAACCAGCAGCGTGAGTTGAGCAGCACTGGTGATATCGGTCAAACGGATCTGAATAGCTTTCTGGCTGTCATATTCCAAAATGACTTCAGGCTCTACAAAAGACCGGGGATGTTCTCTCTTGAAATGCTGGATGGCAGGATGCAACCATAAAGAACCCTCAACAGATGTTACAACACGCATAGCACAATCGTGACATGCCATGACTATCATAGACCTGCGAGAGAAATTACCGGAAGGCTCATAATAGAGTCTTTGGTATTCATCAGGCAATAACACTCGTATTGTTTGTTGCTTGCCACAGAACGGGCAGGTGCTCCAACCCGTCTCCAGGCCATCAGTGATCTCGCCAATGACTCGCATCATACGTTTCATGGCAGGTCGAAACGAGCGCAACCCTTCCAGAGATGGATATCCCCCGCTGCCAAAAATGTCAGAACAAGCAGGGCAACGCATCCGCAAATTAATCGGATTAGGAACCAGGGGATGTGACATCGGCTCGAACGCACCTTGCAAGCGATGGCGGCCACAGTACCAACACCATTCGCGTGTATCGCGCCACCCCTGGGCTATGTCATCATCTACCGACAGGCCAAACGCTTGCGCATTGGCACGTAAATCGCTGCTAAGTACCTGGCGAAGTTGACGGCGCGCACGGTGCAGACGCGCCTCCAGAACGTTGATCGTCAATCCCAGTTTCAAAGCTACTTCGCGCTGAGGCAGTTCAGCGAGGTAACACATTTCGATGATCTGTCTCGTCTCTGGAGGTAGATAGCGCAGAGCCTGATCCAGCAAAGTTGCCAGGTCTTGCCGGTTCAATTCTTCTGCTGGATCGAGCGCAAACGTATCGGCAACTTCCAATACATCCGCGTCTTCTTCCTCCCACAGGTGCTGCAAACGGCTCTGGCGTTGGACATCGCGCTGATGCGTCTCGGACCAACGCAGGCAGATGTTGCGACATATCCCATCCAGCCAGGCGTTAAAGCTCTCCGGGGTACGCAAAGCATTGAGACTTTTCCAGGCCTCTACCAGTGTTTCCTGCACCACGTCATCAATGGCATCAGGAGTTATCCCGCGCCGCTGTGCTTGTCGCGCCAGGCGGGGACGAGCAGCCGCAAGAGCCTGCTCTATATCTACTGTCCATACGAGGTCAGTGTGCTCAATGACGCTGCTGCTCGCTTCAGCCCCTTGATAGCTATATTCTGACTGAGCGGAGGCCATTTTCCAGTTTCTCCTTATCTCTAATTTCCACTTACTATTATGTCAGAATTTTAGGAGGTTACCTTATGCAAATTTTGAAGGAAAGTATTAGATAGAGGCTACTTGCTCTACAAAAGAGGCTCGTCGATGATATTCGCCATCCACTGCCCTCATAGATCTGCTATTGAAAATTGAACACTTCGGAGCTATCTTCGGGAGGCGGAAAAGTCACGCTTTCATCTTCTCTTACCAGAAGTATCTCCTGGAGCGTCAGTTCAGGATGTGTCGTGACTGCTTCTAAAATGGTGTGTAGATATGTCGTCAACTGCTCAAGCATCCGAGGTTTTAAGCAACCCTGAGGGGAGATCAGCTGCAAACTCATTTGCTTTTGAGCATCGCCTGTTACCTGCAAGAGCAGTTTAAGGTGCTGCCCCTGCAGAGGATGGGCGCTGAATAAAGTCTGAGGAACTCCCTGACCAGTAAGATAGCCCACATCCAAGATCGGTGATGAGCAGCCATGTGCCTTCATAAGCTGGAGATTACTGAGGGTTTGAAAGGCATACGGCTGATGGGGAGCGGTCTGAAGAAGTTGGTGCTGGACCTGCTGGACAAATTGGCGAAAAGGCAACGCCCACCGAGGATATAGCCGAAGGGGGACGAGAACGAGCTCACTGTCATCTGGGCTACTGGCCGAGAGAAGGCTCACTTCTTGCAGACCATTTAAGCGAGAGAGTAGCAGACTATAGGCAGCCAGCATTACGCCAGCCCGATCTGCAGAATAGTGACGACGTAACTGCTCCAGAATCGTTCCTTGCACCATGCAGGTAGTAGCCACCAAAGTGCTCTCTATGCACCCGCTAGGCTCCAGGACAGTCTCAAGGGAAGAGGTAGTAGAAGAGCCTTGAAATTCTTTAAGCCAGAACAGCTCTGTAGCTACAGAGCTGGGAGTAGAAAAAAGCTTAACGATCTCTTGCTCTGCTGGGGCACAATCTCTAAAGCGGCTGGTAGCTTTCAAACGATCTAGCAGATTGGGATCGATGGTCTTTTTCTCTGGATGCAAAAGTCTTTCTTTGATCATATCGTTAAAGCTTTTCACAAACGCCTTGATTTGCTCCATCGTCATACCTTGACGCTGTAAATAGAAGATGCTCCACTGCTCAAAGCCGTATTGAGGCAACCAATGAGAATTTTCAATCGACAGAAACACTTTATCAACAAGGTCTGCAGCAGTATTGGCATCCATCGTGTTATGAGTCCAGTTAAAGGCAGAACCTTTGATGCCATAGTGTTCCCTTTGCTGCCATATAGGGGTTGTAGGATCACAATACCACTGTTGCGCCCTGAAGAAATCGGGTTGAGCAGTTTCAATAAAATCCATCGTTTCCTGGACAGTCTCATAGGTTTCCCCTGGGAAGCCGATAATCAGATTGGCGTGTGTCGATATACCAGCAGCCTTCAACAAAGGAATAGCCTTTGCGTAATGACGCCGCCTTGCTGTTTTGTTCATACGCTGCAAGAGCTGATCGCTGCCTGATTCAACCCCCAGAAAAACCCCCTCGCATCCAGCCTGTCCCATTAACTCGATAGCCTCTTCGTCGGCATGATCGCTGCGAAAGTAGGAATTCCACTTGAAACCATACTTATTGCGGATCATCATGCGCAGAATTTCCTTGAATCTGCCCTTGGGAACATTGAAGGTGTCATCAATGAATGTTAAGGTTGTCACGCCATCGATGTCGCGGATCGCATTGAGTTCTTGTTCCACACACCTGAGGTCCATATAGGTATATTTACCGGCACGCTGTGGGAAACCACAGAAAGCACAGGCAAAAGGACACGATTTGGCTGTACGCAAGGTTACAAATTGACCAAACTCCTCTTTTGGGAAAAGGCTGTAATTGACCATATTCTCTTCAAGAGAGTTGGACTCGACACCGGAGGATGTGATCACAAACGTATTGCCGTTGCGGTACGCAATATTATTGACGCCATCAAAACTCGATCCGCTTTTCAACGCCATAAGAATATGTGCCAAAGCGAATTCGCCTTCGGAACTTATCACATAAAAATCCGCGTCAATGTACTTGAAAAGGCGTTCGATAGTTACTTTATCGGTATCTTTGGTCTGATTGTATATATATGGGCCACCGACAATGATTTTAACGCTCGAGTTGTATTTTCTGATGAATGATATGATCTCAAGAATAGGATGCACTGATACATACAGGGTCGTGGTAATGGCGACAGTACGAATGATATTCTTGGTTAACTTCTCAATCAGCTTCTCTTTCTCAAGTTGAAATAGGTTGACATAATCAAAGCTGAAGCCACGCTGATGCAAGTACGAGCCAAGATAAGTAATGACGGGCCACAAAAAATCTGCATTATGAAAGACTTTATGGTTTTCTGGTTCTTTCTCAAAATGGAACAGATTAAGCAGGTCCATGCTTCGGTAAGGTTTGTTGTTATACTCAACAAATGCAAGCCTCAGATCTCTATATGCCCCAGAATTTGTGCCCATGGATTTCACCATATCGACATATCCCTCAAAATTTGGATCATTAAATCCAATTAGCAAGCAGTCGATCATTTTAACTTTCCTTTCCTGATCAATATTACCAGTTAAGAATAATCCAAAGATTCGGTTTGACTATGCACACTAATTATCAAGAGCGGACAATCCTCTCAGGGTTATCGCACGTTCATTACATCAAGCCCAACCAGTGTTCGGGCGCACGCGCTTTCCAGTGTGACCGTATCGCCTTAAACTGCTCTTCTGTCAAAGATGCCCGAATCTGCAACAATGTTGCGTTTTGTTGATATCTATCGGGATTGGCGGTACCCACAATAGCTGTACATACTCCAGCCACGCTCAAAGTAAAACGCAAAGCAATACCGACAGAAGACTCTAAATCTTCTGTTAAGAAAGCATACTGAAGCTTACGAAGGCGTTCCCAGTAAGGGTAGTGATAGGGATTTTTCGGAGCAATCTTGCTTTTCCAAACAACATTGGCAAGGGGACGCTTTGCAATCACTCCTATATTGTGTTCCTGAGCAAGGGGAAGCGTTCTCTCTATCTCACTTTGATCTGCAATATTGACTGAAGTTTGCAATGTATCAAAGATACCCATCTGGATGGCATAACGAGCGTCGGCATTATTTCCGCTGTAGCCAATATAGCGCACCTTACCGCTATCCCGTGCCTTTAAAAGAACATCGATAACTTCCTCCTGGCACAAAACCTCTTTGGAACAACCATGCAACTGTATTAGATCCAGGTAGTCAGTTTTCAACCGTCGCAGGCTACGATCAATGCTCATATTTAAGAGTTGCGGGCTCCAGTCAGGGAGAGTAAAGCCAGATGCGTGTCCACACTTACTGAATAAATAATAATCACTGCGTCGGTACCAGACGGCGCGTCCGATCAACTCCTCGCTTTCCCCATAGCATTCTGCCGTATCGATGACATTCAATCCCCCATCGAGCGATTTTCCCAGCAAGCGTTCAACATCTGCCAGGGAAGCTCCACCTATCTCAGCGCCTCCAAAGCCGAGAACGCTCACCTGCATATCGGTGCTACCTAATTGTCGCCTTTCCATAAGAGTACTCCTGATTGTTAAATATTGCTCTCTTGAGCTACAGTAGTGTCAGTGTCAGGAACAAGGAACTAAGCAGGGAGACAAAAAAACTGGAAGCAGAGTTCAGGGACGGCAGCCTCTGGCGGGGTACGTCGCGATCTAGCGAATTACGTCGCGATCTAGCGAAACCTGAACAGCGCTCCATTGCTCATTTATTCATGTACTCGTTCAAGGCAGGAGTGCAAATGCTTCGCCAGTACCTGGACGTGAGGTTCCACAATCATCGTTTCATGATACCCTGGAACAGCGTAAGCCTCTATAGATCGTGTTGTAAGCCTGCTCCAGCCTAGATCCCAAGAAAAGTCAGGACGGTTCAAGGGACTCACCAGGGAGTCACGCTCACTAGCTCGAAAAAGTGTGATATTCCCTGTATAAGTATGGAAATGATAGTTCTGAATCGCCTGCATCCTTATTTTAAAGATCTGTAATTGCTGTTGGAGCCAGGAAAAGCCATTCGCGGGAAGATCACGCTTAGAACGCTTTATACGATCTAAAACATAATATATTCTCTCTTTTGGCTCAAGACGCTGAAGATCATTCGTAATTTCCTCAAGATCTTTTCCGTCGAGAGTACGCGTTAGTTCTACTGCGATCACTGCCAGAAAAGTCACATCATCAATATGCCCGCTGTGTTGTGAGTGGTCTGGTACAACGCTATCAATGATAGCAAGAAACGAGATGTCCTGGCCTTGTTGCCGCAGTTGCTGTGCCATCTCAAAGGCGAGGATGCCACCAAACGACCAACCTCCCAATAGATATGGTCCTTCTGACTGAACCTTGCGTATTTCGCTTACATATCTGGCTGCCATTGTTTCAATCGAGATATAAGAGATGGCTTCCTCAAAAATACCAGGGTCTTGTAAACCGTATAATGGTTGTTCTTGCCCAAGATACCGTGCTAAGTGGTAATAGACGAAGACGCCTCCGCTTATAGGATGGATGAAAAAAAGTGGACGCATCGAACCGCGAGGCTGTATAGGTACCAGAATCGGTCGTAACCGCATATCTTCTTGTTGCCTCAGCAAAGCTGCCAGTTGCGCAATAGTTGGCCCTTGAAAGAGAGTAGAGATGGGCAGATTATAACCGAACTGTTGCCGTATTCGGTCCATCATGTGGATAGCTAGAAAGGAATGACCACCAAGCATAAAGAAGTTGTCAGAGACACCAATAGGGTGAACGCATAGCAGCTCTTCCCAGATATGTACTAGCTGGAGTTCTAACATATCGCCTGGTACAAGGAATGTTGTCTGAAATGAGAAATCAGCTACACCAGGCGGAGGTAATGCCCCCCGATCTATCTTCCCATTAGAGGTGAGCGGCATTGATGGCAAAAGTACAAACGCTGCGGGGATCATGTAGCCCGGTAATTTTATCTGTAAGAAATCAAAGAGAACTTTTCTGCTAAGTAACTGGTGCTCAGTTGCAACAATATACGCGACAAGCCGTTTCTCACCCGGCCCGTCCTCACGAGCCAATACTAATGCCTCTTGCACTGCCGAGTGCTGCTTCAACACAGCCTCAACCTCTTCCAGTTCAATACGAAACCCTCGTATTTTGATCTGGTGATCACGCCGCCCTAGAAACTCAATAGCACCATCAAACCGGTAGCGAGCAAGATCGCCAGTCTTATAAAGCCGTTCTCCTGGTATGGAACTGAACGGATGTGGCACAAAGCGCTCGGCGGTCTGATCTGGCCGCTGGTGATAACCTCGTGCTATCCCCATGCCGCCTAGATAAAGCTCACCCACACAGCCTATGGGGACCGGTTGCATCAGTTCATCCAACACATAGACCTGTGTATTGGCAATAGGGTGACCAATGGGCAATAGATCTTCCTGCAGGTGGCAGAGGGCAATCGTTGCGCAGACGGTCAATTCGGTGGGTCCATACGCATTGAAGAAGCGTCGTCCAGGCCCCCAACGTTTTGCCAGCATGGCCGGACAAGCTTCCCCTGCGACAATGAGGGTATGAAGCTCTGGCAAGGGCTCTTCTGGAAGGAAGGCAAGGGTAGAGGGTGGCAGGGTCACTGCACTAATTGCATTGCTCCTCAACACCTGGTGTAGTGTCGGACCGATCAGTGGGAGGTCAATGGGAGACAAGATCAGCGTCGCACCACTCAGCAGAGCAAGGCAGATTTCCCAGATGGATGCATCAAAGCTCAAGGAGGCAAATTGGAGCAGGCGATCAGAGGGACGTAAACTGAAGTGTTGGCGTTGGGCAGTGGCGAGGTTACAAAGCCCCTGGTGAGAAAGCAAGACGCCTTTGGGAAGACCTGTTGAGCCGGAGGTGTAGATGAGGTAAGCTAAAGAGGCGGGAGATTGAGGAATGCGAAGGTTATGAGGAGAAAATGAAACCAGGGTTGGCATAATAGTATCCAGACAGAGCAGGGGATAGTCAAGCGCGGGCAGAAATATGGGAGGCATGTCAGAGCAAGAGAGCAAGAGGGCAGGCTGACTATCGGCGCACATAAAAGCGAGACGCTGGGAAGGGTAGTTAGGATCGAGAGGAACATAGGCCCCACCCGCTTTGAGGGTGGCAAGCAGCCCTAAGAGCAGGAGAGGGGTACGTGGGAGGAAAAGGCCGACGCGAACCTCTGGTCCAACCCCCTGTGAGCGTAGATGATGAGCAAGCTGGTTGGCACGCCGATTCAATTCCTCATAGGTGATCTGCTCTTCTCCTGCCACTAGAGCGACGACATCGGGGGTACACGCCACCTGCTGCTCAAAGAGGGTGTGGACACAGACATTGTGGGGAAAGTCCCACTCGGTGGCGTTGCAGTCCACGAGCAGGTGCTGCCGTTCTTGCTCCGTCAGCAGCGGCAGGTGCGAGACCCGCTCATCAGGGGTTGCCACTATCCCTTCTAACAAGGTTCGATAATGTCCTATTAGACGGCTGATAGTTACTTTATCAAAGAGATCAGTATTATACTCGCAAGTCCCTTGTAGTTCTTTTCCTGTATCTCTGATATTTAGTGTAAGGTCAAATCTCACGGTACCGCTTTCCACTTCTTGAGTAAATACGCGTAAACCAGTGGCTTCCCAGGAAACAGGTGCAAAAGTGTTGTGCAGCGCAAAGACGATCTGAAAAATGAGGCTATGGCCAGGATTCCTTTCTGGTTGTAATGCCTCTACCAGGAGCTGAAACGGGAGATCTTGATGGGTATAGGCGCTTAACGTGGTTTCGCGTACCTGCTTTAGTAAAGTACGAAACGGCATATCACCAGAGAGCGTGGCCCGCAAGGCCAGTGTATTGACGAAAAATCCGATGAGATCTTCGACCTCACTGTGAGTCCTATTGGCAATAGGGGAGCCAACGACCAGATCCTTCTGCCCATTATAACGGTATAGCAAAGCATAAAATACAGCGAGCAGCGTCATAAATAATGTGCAATCTTCACGCAAGCTTACCTGTCTAAGAGTATCAGCAAGCTCCTGGGAAAACTCAAATGCATATTTTGCACCGCGAAAGGTCTGGACTACAGAACGAGGGCGGTCAGCAGGAAGTTGTGACACGGGAGGTACCCCTTGCAAATGTTCTTTCCAGAAGATCAGTTGTGTCTCTAATTGCTTTCCATGCAACCATTGACGTTGCCAATTGGCAACGTCGGCATACTGTACGGCTAATTCTGGCAAAGGAGAGGGAACACCCCTCAAATATACATCATAGAGGAGGTTAAGCTCTTTTAAAAAGAGATCTATTGACCAGCCATCGGAAATGATGTGATGGATGTTAAAAACAAGAGCATGCTTATCCTCCTTGACCCGGAGTAAAAAAAATCGAACGAGAGGCCCCCGTGTTAAATGAAAAGGACATTGCGCTTCTGCGGTAGCCAGATCCAGGATCAGCGCCTCCTGTTCGTTGCTTGATAGTACTTGTAGATCTACTACGGACAACGGGAGGCGCAAAACTGGCAGAACATGTTGCATTGGCTGACCATCTACAGTAATGAATATGGTACGCAGTGCTTCGTGACGGCGTATAATTTCTTTCAAACTGCGGAACAGGATGTCTACCTGGAGCGATCCTTGAAAGTGAATAAGCAACGGATTGTTGTATGCAGGGTTCTCAGGGAGAAGTTGGTCAAGAAACCACAGCCGCTGCTGAGCAAAGGAGAGGGAGGCATCGGTGCCCGGCATCCTTCGCTGAATTGTTTGCTCTTTAGCAACGTTCATCCCTACTTCTTCGAGCAAGAGAAGCATGAGTTCTTCTTGCTCAGCGGAAAGAGAGGTAGATTGCTGAGGGATTATATTATCCACGATGCTCCTCCTTCTTTCTAGCCTGCAACATAAGCCGTGTTTCTTCAGGAGATAATCCCTGTACTTTTTTGCGTACCAATGCGATCTGATCTACTTGTCCTTGCACCGGTTCGTACGCGAGAAGCGCCTCTGCTTGCCCGGCAATGGTAGGTGCATCGAAAAGTGTGCGCAGGGGCAGGTCAACTTGAAACGCCTTACTGACACGAGAAATGAGACGGGTCGCGAGCAGAGAATGCCCTCCTAGTGCAAAGAAGTTGTTTGAGATCCCTACACGTTCTACAAAGAGTTCTTTGGTCCAGAAGCTCACCAGCACTTCTTCAAGAGGTGTACGCGGCGCTACATATGTATCAAGCGGATCAAGCTCTGCCCGTTCCGGTGGAGATAAGGAGCGGCGGTCCAGCTTGCCGTTCTGAGTGCGTGGCAACGCATCAAGCGGCACAAAGTTCGAAGGAACCATATACTCCGGGAGTTGTTCCTGCAGGAATGCGCGTAATACGCTATGGGGCGGAGCGGTCTGATCTTTAGGAACAATATAGGCGACCAGGCGCTTATCACCGGGATGATCTTCTCTCGCAACCACGACACAGTCACGCACTCCAGGATGAGAGAGCAACAGGGTCTCGATTTCACCTGGCTCAATACGAAAACCGCGTAATTTGATCTGGTGATCGGCACGTCCCAGGTAATGAAATAAGCCGCCTGGCACATAATAGCCGATATCACCAGTTCGGTACAGCCGTGCCCCAGGCACTTTACTAAATAGATCGGGAATAAAACGTTCGGCGCTCAACTCCGGTCGATGTAAATAGCCGCGAACGACGCCTTCTCCTCCGATATAGAGCTCACCGGCAACCCCAGCAGGCTGAGGCTGCAAATGTTTGTTGAGAATATACACTTGAGTATTCGCCAACGGACGACCAATAGGCATAACATCTTGTATCTCGTCCAGCTGAGACATGGTTGACCAGATTGTCGTTTCTGTAGGACCATACATGTTATAGAAAGCTCCACCAAAGAGCTTGCGCACCCTCCCTGCCAGGGAGAGAGGCAAGGCTTCGCCTCCAAGCAACAATGTATGTATGCCTCCAAAGATGGTGGGAGCGTTCTCATCCAGCAGCATACTGGCAAGAGAGGGAGTACATTGCAGGTGGGTCACATGATGCCTCTGGATCTGCTCAGAAAGCGTGTAAAAATTTCGCCGACGTTCGTGGCTGCGCCTCTTTACAGCGTCCAGTTCGTGTAAACTTTCCAGCACAGCATCTACATCTACACCAAAGTCAATCAAGCAGGCTACCTCGTCAACACCAATCGCTTCTAATCGCTCCACCATAGCAAGGCAAGCACGGGGAGATCCCAGAAGGCCACTGGTTTCATAGTAGCGATCAAAAGCATGGCTCAGCAGAGCATTCATATCATCATCGGTAAAGTTCTCCGCATAAATATCCTGCCCTAGACTCTCGGCCAGGGTATGGATCAAGCTAATCGAACTTCGTAAGTAGGTACAAAAAGGCTGGTATACTTTGTCCCTAACAGTCGCGTCATCCTTCCCCACAAATGTATGAAGCATCAGCGTGACATGGCCGTCTCCAATATGGCCGTGTTTTTTCCACATGTCCCGATAAACGCCTATTTTCGCGGCCAAATCATCGACGTTCTGACCAAGAAGGTGCGTTAGCAGATTCGCGCCCATTTTCCCGGCAAGCGCGAAGGTCTCTGGGCTACCGGCAGCAGTGAGCCATATTGGCAGCTCACGTTGAATAGGGCGCGGGAAGATAGCCACGTCTACTTCGTTACCAGCTCCCCCTCTCAAGCGCGTTGTCTTCCCACGCCAAAGCTCACGCACGGTCTCTATATCTCGCGCCATCACTTCCCTGCGATCAGCGTATTGATCTGGGGCCAGTACAAAATCGTTCGCATGCCAGCCCGAAGCAAAAGAGAGGCCAACTCTACCCTGAGAAAGATTATCAACTACAGCCCATTCTTCGGCAACGCGCAACGGACTATGCAAAGGCAAGACCACGCTGCCAGCCCTTATACTGACGTGTTGCGTGATGGTCGCGAGCGTGGCTCCGATAACGGAAGGGTTAGGATACAGCCCGCCAAATGGGTGAAAATGACGTTCGGGAATCCATACGGCTCGGAAGCCGTGTTGATCGGCAAACTTCGCCCCTTCGAGCAATAATCTGTATTTATCGCTGGAACTTGCAGTATCAGCGCTGTTGGCGAAATACAACAAGCTGAACTCAAGCTCTCCAGCTACCTTCCTCCGTGCAGTTTTCAACACAGGCTCATGACTTGCCTGAATAATGACCTGGAAGCCACGAGTCAAAGGCCAGAAGAGTTCCAATACTGAGATATCGAAGGAGATGCTGCTGACTGCCAGCCAGATGCCATGATCGTGATCTCTAAATTTTTTATCCATGCAGGCGAAGAAATTGAGAACATTGTTATGGCTGACCATTACCCCCTTAGGTTTGCCTGTTGAGCCAGATGTGTAGATAATATAGGCGAGATTATTGGCATGCACATTGGTATCAAGGTTGCTATCAGGCTCCTGAGCAATGGTATGCCAATCGCTATCGATACAAAGTAGGTGGGGACTTTTTACGAGAGGTAGATCTTCGTATAGTTTCTGATGCGTTATCAGGACTGATATGCACGCGTCTTCTATCATCCAGGCCAGACGGTCATGTGGATATGCCGGATCTAGTGGGACATACGCTCCTCCCGCCTTGAGAACCCCCAACAATACTACCATTATTTCCAATGAACGATACATACAGACCCCGATGGAAACATCTGGTCCTACGCCTATTTTCCGCAAATAATGAGCTAACTGATTCGCTCGCTGATTCAATTCGGCATATTTTAGACACTTGTCCTCAAAGATGATTGCTCTCGCTTCAGGCGTACAACTTGACTGTGCTTCAAATAAGCGATGGATAGAGAGCCGCGAGTACGCTTCGTCTGTTGCATTCCATACATTGAGCAGTTGGTTGATCTCACCGGCAGTCAAAAGAGAAAGAGCCGCAAGGCGCTGTTGAGGATTGGCAATTATTTGCTCCAGAAGCGTCTGTATGTGGCCGAGCAGCCGTACAATGGTATCATCTTCATAATAATTGCAATCGTAACTGACCTTAATCCGCATACTTGATGCAGGCGTAACCAGCAGTGTGAGGGGATAGTTGGTTCGTTCGATGGTCTGAGTATTTTGCACGACCAGGCTACCAAGTTGTTCATGGAATGAGAGCTCCACTGGATAATTTTCAAATATCAAGAGGGTTTCAAATAGCGGTTGTCCGCGCGGAATATCACTCCACCCTTGTATCTGTATCAATGAACAATATTCATACTGCCGGGCATCAGCTTGTTGAGCCTGAAGTTCCCGCAACCAGTGGAGCAAAGAGCTTTCTCCAGCAACCTGAACACGCACAGGGAGGGTATTAATAAAAAGCCCGATCATTTCCTCGACCCCGATCAAAGCCGCAGGATGGCCGGAGACTGTGGCTCCAAAAAGTACATCATCTTCACCGCTATAGTGGCTGAGCACAATGGCCCAGATGCCCTGAAAAATGGTATTCAAGGTAATCTGGTGCTTACGTGCCAGCGTTTGCAATGCTTTTGTCATCTCTGATGAGAGGCGCAGTTGTTGTTCAGCATAACGTTGAGATCCTGATTGTTCTCCATGTCGAGTGGCTCTTTGAACGTTAAAAGGTGTGGGCGTGGTAAACCCCTTAAGCGTCTCTCGCCAGAAGGTTTCCGCCTTCTCTGTATCCTGTTCGTACAGCCAGGTGATGTAATCTTTATATGGACGACGAGCTTTTAACTCGATGTCTTTTCCCTCTCGGTACGCCTCGTATAGTGCGAATACTTCCTGTAGTACCTGAGGGAGGCTCCAACCGTCCAGCAGCAGGTGATGAAAGCTCCAGGAGAAATGATAGCCTCGGTCAGTCAGGCGTATCAGAGTCAGGCGCATAAGAGGTGCGCGTGCGAGATCAAAGCCTTGTGCTCTATCTGCCTGCAGAAAGGCCTTTACCTGCCTCTCTTGCTCATCAACTGGAATATGTCGCCAATCCAGCACGCTCCAGGGGCAGGAGCACTGGGGCAGCACAATTTGTACTGGCCTTTCGAGATCTTTCCACAGAAAAAGTGTACGTAGAACAGGATGGCGATCTACTATACGCTGCCATGCTTTTTGAAAGGCTGGAACATGGAGATCACCGTGCAGGGTACAGTTAAATTGCTCGAAGTATACCTCTGATTGTGGGGCATACAATGTATGAAACAGCATCCCCAACTGCATTGGAGAAAGCGGATAGATGGCCTCCACATTGTCTTTATTCATGGGTTTTCCACTCCGTCGCTTCAGAAAGGGCGGTAAAAATTGTTTCCACCTCCTGAGGACTCAACTGTGCTTCGGGAAAATCAGAGGGGGTGTAAGTATATTGATACTTTTCTGCATCCCGGAATTGGCAGTGTGTAATGAAAGTATGAAGCACCTCGCCGTAGCTCCGAGCCAGCTTTTCGATAGTAGCGTGTTGATGTAGATCGGTGCTATAGGTCCAATACATACGAAGACAACCGTCAAAAATAACAACGTTGATTTCGAGCAGATGCTTTCTCTGGTCTCTGGGGCTATGACTGGGACCAGGAGACTCTGCCGCAGAAGTAAACATAGCGTCCTGCTCAAAGTCTTGAACTGCTCGACCCTGATAGTTAAAGATGACCTCCGATTGCGGAAGGGCGCGTAACTGCTCATGTATCGCGCCATCCGGGCTGAGGTAGCGCAGGATACCATAGCCAATGCCTTTATTGGGTATCTGACGCAATTGCTCTTTTATCGCTTTGAGCGTTTCTCCTGGTTCATCAATACCTTCTACTGTAAGATAAACAGGGAAGAGAGCAGTAAACCAGCCAACGGTACGAGATAGATCCACCTGCTCAAAAAGTGGCTCCCTTCCATGACCTTCCAGGTCAATCTGCAAACCAGCCTGACCCGTCCACTGTGCGAACGTTCGCACCAATGCGGCTAGCAACACTTCATAGACCTGGATATGATACGCGTTTGTCACTGTCTGCACTAAGGCAGATGTTTCCACTGCGTCCAGGACAACGATTGAGAAGGTCCGGGCAGAACCCTCTGTATTAGTCGTATTTATTCCAGAGTGGTCCAATGGAAGTGTATACCGTGGATGATGAGCTAGCGCGAGCCAGTGGTCAAGTTCGCGGCGAATACGAGCAGAGGTCGCATATAGCATGAGCTGTCGAGCCCATTCCTGATAAGAGGTAGTCTTGGGTGCTAACTGCATAGCCAGACCATCACGAGCCTGCTTGTAGGCGGTTTGCAAATCCTCCAGTAATATCTTCCAGGAGACGATATCGACCAGGAGATGATGCATAACGATGAGCAAACGGTCTGCCTCCCCAATGGCTGTCTTGAAGAGGGCCCAACGTACAAGAGGGCCATGAGCAAGATCAAGGCTAGCTTGCAGACGCGCTGCTTCAGTTTCGATTGCGCGGCTTTGTGCTGACAAGGGCAGAGATGTAAGGTCTATGCACATACACGCCGCTACCTCATCAGGTCCATTGTTGATTAACAACCAGCCAGCCTCTCCTTTTCGGACTCGCAGGCGCAAAATATCGTGATGTACCAGAAGCGTTTGTGCCGCTTGCTCTAATACGGTCAGATTCAGCGGTTGATGCACTTCGAGCAGCATCGCTTGATTACAATGGTGGGGATCGAGCAGATCACATTCAAAAAACCAGCGCTGGATAGGTGTTGGGATGACAGAGCCGACGACGGGGTCCTGTGCTGGCATACTGGCAGGTGTGGTTTGTGCAACAGTAGCTAGCTCTGCGATGGTTTGATGTTGGAACATATGCTTCGGTATAAGAGACAGGCCAGACTCTCTGGCTCTATGAACAATGCGAATACTCGTAATGGAGTCTCCACCCAACATAAAGAAGTTGTCGTAGATGCCGACCCGTTCGAGCCCAAGTACACGCTCCCAGATCTGAGCCAGTATACGTTCAGCAGGGGTACGCGGGACAACAAAACCCTCGTCTAAGACAACTTTCTGATCTCTCTGGGGAGCTGGTAAAGCACGGAGATCTATTTTGCCTGTAGTCGTCAGCGGTAGGACATCTAGAAACACGAATGCTGAGGGAACCATGTAGTCTGGCATTCTTCCTCTTGCATATGCCCGTAAATCGCCCTCTGCCAATTCCTGATCGTGAGAAACAATGACATACGCTACCAGACGTTTGTCACCAGGGGTATCTTCACGTATTAATGCGGCTGATTGTTCTACTGCTGGATGCTCAACCAGCAGTGCCTCTATTTCGCCAAGTTCCACCCGATATCCTCTGATCTTGACCTGGTGATCACGTCTTCCAATGAACTCGATATTGCCTTCCGCATCAGGAAGATAGCGTACAATATCTCCTGTTTTGTACAATCGAGCACCCGGAACATCGGTGAATGGATGTGGAATAAAGACCTGGGCCGTTAGATCGGGACGATTGAGATACCCCCAGGCAAGACCGTCACCACCGATGTAGAGTTCTCCCGGAACTCCGATAGGCACTATCTGTAAATGAGAATCCAACACATAAAATTGGATGTTGGCAATGGGGAGACCTATCGGCACCGGCCCACTGATTGGTTGCCTTATACGGTAAATGCTACATCCTACAACAGTTTCTGTTGGACCGTACTCGTTTAGCAGAATCGTGTCAGGCGCGTTTGTCTGCCAGAAGTTCAGGATGTCTCCCCGCAGTGCCTCTGCTCCCACTATCAACGTCCTTACCCATCCCTGGGCATTTCCTTGCGGGAGCTGGAGGTTGAGTACCTCTAACTGCGTCGGGGTAATTTTGAGCAGGCTAAAACCACCCTGCTCTTGAAGGATACTACTTAGAGCTTCCAAAGCCTGTGATTCTGGCAGCATGAACACTGCGGTTCCTACAAACAATGGAGAAAAAAGATTAGGAAAGACCGCATCTGCGGCGATAGAGGATTGCATTGGCGCTCCACGCCCATATGCGGCCCCATATGCATCCAGGCACCAGTACAGGTAATTAATAAAAGCGAAATGGGAGATGAGCACTCCCTTTGGTCTACCCGTTGACCCTGAGGTATACATCACATAGGCTAGATCATCTCCTGTCACACCGCAGGGTTCCATTTCGGTCGGCAATGCAGCAATCATAGACCAGTCACGATCAAGACACAAAACGGCGATGTGTTGCCCTTCCTCGTCAAACTCAGGAAGCTGCTCCAAAAGCCGCTGCTGCGTCAACAAAAGAAGAGCCTTGCCATCGGCGAGCATATAGGCCATACGATCTTGAGGAAATCCCGGATCAAGGGGGAGAAAGGCTCCTCCAGCCTTGAGGATACCTACAAGCGCTATCATCATCTCCAGCGAGCGCTCCATACAAATCCCCACACGCATCCCGTTCCTGATCCCTTGTGTGCGTAAATAGAAAGCAAGCTGATTAGCTCTGCGATCAAGTTCATGATACGTGATAAGAGACTCGCCATAAACTACCGCTATCGCATCGGGGGTGCGCACTAACTGCTCTTCAATTAACTGATGAACGCTTCTAGTCTTTGGGTAGCTCTGTTGGGTTGCGTTGCGTTCTCTCAGGAGATGATACAGTTCGTCCTGACTCAGAAGAGGTAAAGCCGATAAGCATTGTCCGCTATTAACAACAATGCCTTCCAAAAGCACCTGAAAATGACCAAGCCAGCGTTGGATAGTAGTGGGGTCAAACAGATCAGTGTTATAGTCGCATTCGACATGCAATTCGCCACGCGATTGCAGTATGTTAATCGATAGATCGAATTTCGCATAACCAGTAGGATTGGTTACCATATCAACATCTAGATCTAGAAATGGCTGCCCTCCTTCCTGGTCTAGATTAAAAAGCGTAGAAATCAGAGGTGTTTGGCTGGGATCGCGTGGAAATTTTAGATTTTTTACCAATTGGCTAAAAGGATAGAGATGATAGTTATAGGCATCCAAAACTGCGTTTTTGACAGAGGCAAGGTAGCTGGTAAACGAGAGGTAGTCTGTAAGCTGGCTCCGCAGAGGAAGCAGATTCACACAGTGTCCTACAAGATGAGCACCTCCCGTTGCTACCTGACCAGCAGATAGAATTGCGATAGCAAAGTCTTCTTGAGCGCTCAATCGATAGAGCAATACATTAAAACTAGCCAGGAGGAGCATGAACAATGTGGAGTTCTGCTGTACGCTTACACTTCTCAATTTACTACAGAGATCTGCATTGAGAAGCATTGATTCCCTGGCTCCCGTATACGTCTTCAGGGAAGGGCGAGGATAATCAGTGGGAAGCTCCAGGGTAGGAGGAGGATTCGAAAACATGCGCAACCAGTAAGCTTCTGCACGCTTCATCTCGACCCCCTGTGCCTGCTGAAGTTGCCAATATGCGTATGCACTACACTGCATTGGCTCAGGTAGCCAGCAGTCTGTTCCCTGACATGCAGCAGAATACAAGGCCCCTAGCTCTTTCATCAGGATACCAATGGACCAACCATCGACAATAAGGTGATGATATGTAAGTATCAACTGATGATATTGCTCCTCTAATTTGAGAATATGGCACCTAAAGAGCGGACCATTTTCGAGATCAAAGGATTGCCTGATGTCTTTTGCCAACCAGCTTGAAACCTGCATCTCACGCGCAGGATCATCTGGAGATGAAAAATCTATGAGCGGGATATCTATGGCTAAGACCTGTGAAATTCGCTGATAGTCTCCCTGTGCGCTAAACGTTGTTCGCAATGCTTCATGGCGTGCAACAACTTGCTGAATCGCTTCTCGCAGTTGTTGTATGTGTAAAGGTCCACGCATGTGCAGCGTCATTGATTGATTATAAGCATGAGCGGCATCACTGCCCAGTTGTGTGATAAACCAGAGTTCCCGTTGAGCCTCGGTTAGTGGCGCATTGCGCATGATGCCAGTTTGCATGCGACTCAGATCAAGTTCTTTCTCGACGGGCACCAGTATGTCTCCTGGGCCAGATGCAGGGATATCTACTGTCTCGCGAGAGGGCGCAGCGAGAGGAGGTATAGCATCCTCTTGAGAAGATGAGGCGGCAGGTGGTAACAGACCACTTCGCTGTAGCTCCACAATCGTTGCTTTCACAACGCGAGCGATAAGCTTTTCCTCCCTATTCTCCTCTGGAGAGGTCGTAACGTTCTCAGGGGAAATAGTAACGTCAGCGAAATCTTCCAATAGCTCTTCTGAGGTCAATTCCTGATCTATATACTCAGCCAGCTTATCAATGGTTGCCAGCTCCTCAAACAGGTGGCGAAATGGGATGTTCATAGCGAACTTGTCTTGTAGAGCTTGACTGGCAAGGAGGAGGAAGAGCGAATCCGCTCCCATCTCGAAAAATGTGCGGTGCGTTTTCATCTCATCCAGAGCGATGCCAAAGAGATTGGCAAACATTTCACGTAACATCAAAGTGATCTTGTTGCGCCGCCTCGATAGAGGCACAATGCTAGCAGCTATTTGTACAGGCTCTAGCGTTTTTCTCTCCAATATATCAGAGAATATGTTCTGTCCTTGTTGAGAAGCTATCTGCGTAGCGGCAACCTTACGCATACCATTTGTGGCCGCAAACGTCGAGCGCTCCGCTTCCACAGGGTCAAGCCAGTAACGTTTGCGTTCAAAAGGATAGGTGGGAAGAGGGATACGGTGATGGAGCTTTCCAGCAGCAAAAGCCTGCCAGTCTATATTTACTCCTGCCATCCAGAGCTTCCCCAAAGTCTCCAACAGAGACGTGTCCTCTTTCTGTTCAGACAAAAGCGACGAAAAGATATGGTCCGTTTTATCTGGGTATTGGCACACCAACCTGCTTAATGTCTGTCCTGGCCCTACTTCAAGCAAAAGAGGATGCGGCATACGCAGGAGGGTATGAATACCCTCTTCAAAACGCACCGTTTGCCGAACATGGTTGACCCAATACACTGGACTGGTAGCCTCGGTTGCCGTAATCCATGTGCCAGTCACATTAGAAATGTAAGGAATTCTTGGTGGCTGCAAAGCGATCCGCTTCACATACTCTGCAAATGGGGCGAGCATCGTATCAAGCATGGAGGAATGAAAAGCATGAGAGGTCCGCAGGCGCTGAGAGGAAAGGCCACGCTGAAGCATTTTTTGCTCAAGATCAGCTATAGCTTCCAACGGCCCCGATACAACACAACGTCTGGGACCGTTTATCGCCGCCAGTGATATTTGCTCTCCTAAAAATGGAGAGAGATCTTCAGCGGCGAGAGGTACAGCTAGCATCGCGCCCACGGGCATGCGTTGCAACATTTGTCCACGCACAGCTACCAGTGTTAGAGCATCTTTGAGATTGAAAACGCCTGCCAGGCAGGCCGCTACATACTCGCCAATGCTGTGACCAATCATGGCTTGAGGACGCACACCCCATTTCATCCATAAATGCGCAAGGGCATATTCGATGATAAAAAGAGCAGGCTGCGTCAACCATGTCTGGTGCAGTTGTTGCTCTACCTCCTTCTGGCTGCTATCCTCATCAGGGTAGAGATATGCACGTACATCAACTCCCAACACAGGCATAAGTAGTTCGGCGCAAAGATCAATCTGTTGCTTAAATGTCGGTTCACTCAGATACAACTCACGACCCATCTGGACGTACTGCGCACCCTGCCCTGGAAAGAGAAATACAACAGGCCATTGGTCGGCTTCGTGAGCACAGCTAACCGCCTGAGTGATATCTAATCTTGCTAACGCATGGCTTGCTTCACGTACATCCCGACATATACACATCAAACGATGGTCAAAGTGCTTACGACCTACCTGCAGCGTATAGGCAACATCGGCAAGATTGAGATCAGGCTGCTGCTTTACATACTCGCTCAGACGTAATATTACATTTTGCAACGCGGTCCTGGTTTTGGCCGATAACAGAAGAAGTTGTCTGGCTTCTGTGTTATCCGAAACCTCTAGCATAGGTGCTTCCTCAAGAATCACATGTGCATTGGTCCCGCCGATCCCGAAAGAACTTACACCCGCCCGCAGCAACGTGTTCTGGCTCTTCCAGGGTACACATTGTGTGTTGACATAAAAAGGGCTGTTAGCGAAATCGATCTGGGGGTTGGGTTGCTCAAAATGGAGACTAGGAGGAAGCAAGGCATGCTTGAGCGCCAAAACTGTCTTGATAAGACCAGCTACGCCTGCGGCAGTGTCCAGGTGTCCAATATTCGTTTTGACTGAGCCGAGCGCACAAAACCCCTTCTTCTCTGTCTGCTGCCGAAATGCCTTTGTCAAAGCAGCAATTTCTATCGGATCGCCAAGGGGGGTCGCAGTACCATGCGCTTCAATGTACGTAATCGTTTCTGGGTGAACATCGGCGACCATCTGCGCCTCAGCTATTACTTCTGACTGACCTTCAATGCTAGGGGCAGTATACCCA